>JBAUUM010000885.1:0-2744 GCA_049582705.1 Actinocatenispora sp. | reverse complement strand
CGGCGGCGGAGCGCGGATCGTCACGGTCCACGGCGAAATCGGCCACGATGCGGCCGACCCCGGGGGGCATACCCCTCCGAGGTCGGCCCTCAGCTCCCGACCGGCGGCGGGTTCACCGCAACCGGCGGAGCAGCAGCACGCCGCCCAGACCGAGCAGTGCCGCGCTGAGCACGGCGACGATGCCGCTCTCGGCCAGTTGGAACGGCCAGAACCTGGTCGCGGGCTGATATTCCACGACCTGGCTGGTGATGTCGTTCTGCTTCAGGCACTCCTCGAAGGTTCCGTCCAGTCCCTCACAGTGCATCGCGGTGTAGTCGAGCCGCGCGCCCGCGGCGTTGACGTAGTCCATGCTCACCCAGGTGCCGCCCCGCGGTATCGACGGCGTCACGTCGGAAACGCCGGCGCGCAGCGCCACCGGCGCCTGGTAGTGCGGCCGTGCGCCCTGCGACACACCGACCACGATGCCGACGTAGAGCGCAAGACCGACCGCCATCGCGGCGACCGTGTTCCGGGACAACTGGCCGGCGACCGCGCTGATCGTGAACGCCAGCAGTGCGTACGCGGCGAGCACCAGTCCCTGGCTCTCGAAGTTCGGCGTACCCAGCCGGGATCCTCCGAAGTAGTCCAGCGGCGTCGCCGCCCAGGCGTTGAGCACGCCCAGCAGCGCGGTCCCCAGGACGACCGGGGCACCCGCGACGACCAGTTTCGTGATCCACCAACGCGTCCGGCTCATCGACTGGGTCAACGCGAACAGATGCGTGCGCTGCTCGAACTCGCGCGCGAACAGCGGCGCCCCCGCGAAGATGCCCAGTACGACCGGGACACCGACCAGCACGGACGTGATGGTGGACTCGACCATGTCGTACCGGTCGCGGAACATGCTCATGCCCGGTTCGCACGCCTGCGTGGCGTGGCTCAGGCAGCGGGTGATCCCGTGCGAGTGCAGGTAGGCGACCGCGTCGAGATGGACGCCCACCACCACCGCGGCGAGCGCCGCGACCAGGGACAGGCTGACGATCAGTTGAAGACGCTGCTGGCGCCAGGCGAGCCAGATCATGCGACCGCCACCTCCGCCTCGACGGCCGGCCGGGTCGGACCCGCGGCACGCAGGTAGGCCATCGTGAGTTCCTCCAGGGTCGGCTCGTGGATCTCCCAACCGATCGCGCCGCGCCAGCCGCCGTCGCGTACCAGCAGCGTCTCCTGCCGTGCCGTGGTGCGGGACTCGACGACGGTCTCCGGTGGGAACCCGTGCCCGTCCGGCCGGCGCGGTCCGATCAGCAGGCGATGCCCGGCGAGCACCTCGTCCATGTCCCCCGCCAAGTGCGTCCGGCCGCCCGCCAGTACCACGAGGTGGTCGCACACCCCGGTCAGGTCGGCGAGCACGTGCGAGGAGAGCAGTACGGTCGTGCCGCTCTCCGCGACCTCGACCATCACGGTCCGCATGACCTCCTCCCGGGCCAACGGGTCCAGGTTGGAGACCGGTTCGTCGAGCAGCAGCAGGCTCGGCCGACGCCCGAGTGCCAGGGCCAGCGCGACCCGGGCCTGCTGGCCGCCGGACAGCGTGTTGATGCGCGCCTCGACCGGTACGCCCGCCGACCGCACGAGCCCACGGGCGTACCGGTCGTCCCAGGCGGGGTTGAGCAGCCGAGCCGCACGCAGCATGTCGTCGACGGTGAACCGCCGGTAGAGCGGCTTGTCCTGGCTCAGGAAGCCCAACTTCGGGTGGGCGCCGTTGCGGCCGGGGACGTCGCCCAGCACCCGTACCGCGCCGGCGGTGGGCCGCAGCAGTCCGGTCGCCAGGGCCATCAGGGTGCTCTTGCCCGCGCCGTTCGGGCCGACCAGCGCGGAGATCCGACCGGCCGGCACCTCGAACGTGCAGTCCCGCAGGGCCCAGCCGCGTCGATACCGCTTACCGAGCCCGATCGCTTCGAGCGCGATGTCGCGCCTCACCGTACTCATGTCCGTGTCACTTCCTCGTCCATCGTTTCCGTGCTCAGTGGTCCGACCGGCCGGTGACTGGTTCGCTCGCGGGATAGGTCGCTTCCAGCGCCGCCCGGAACAGCGCCTCGACGTCCTCGCGTGCCAGGCCGGCCGCCTGCGCCTCGGTCATCCAGCCGGTCAGGCTGGCGCGCAGCGGCGAGTCCTCGGCCGCGCCGGGACTGGCGAGCGAGCGCGTCACGAACGTGCCCACCCCTGGGCGGGCCGCGACGAGGCCCTCGCGCTCCAGTTCCCGGTACGCCTTGAGGACGGTGTTGGGGTTGATCGCGGTGGCGGCGACGACCTCCTTGGCGGTCGGTAGCCGGTCCCCCGGCACCAACATGCCCAGGCGCAACGCGTTCTTCGTCTGGTGCACCAGCTGGAGGTAGGTCGCCACCCCCGATCGACGGTCGATCCGGAACTCGATCACCACTACTCATTCCACTAATGAATTAGTGGAATGAGTTTGCAGGGTGGTCCAGGCACCTGTCAAGACGGGCGAAGCCGCCTGAAACGGGCGGCGGCAGGTTATGGCGTCGACGGCAAGGTCACGCGGGGGGACGCCGTTCCCGCGGTACGGGGCCAGACCGTGAACTCAGGCGCGGAACCCGGGCCGCAGACTCAGGCGCGGAACCCGGGCCGCGGACTCAGACCGCGGGGCCGGGCCGCGGGGCCGCAAGGGCCGGGCCGCTGCGGGCGGGGGCGCGGACTCAGGCCGCAGAACCGAGCAGGTCACACACCACCCGGTCGGCGAGCAGCCTGCCCCG
>JBAUUM010000884.1:0-2246 GCA_049582705.1 Actinocatenispora sp. | reverse complement strand
GTGATATGCATTTGCCCGAATAGTACAGTTCTCAAAAAGGGACTTACCGTAGTTTCGGGGAAAATGCACTCAAAGGGCTGAGGGCTCGGGGCCGGGTCGTCGGGGTGGGTGGCGGCTACTCGGACTGGACGTTCACGTCACCGGCCCGGACCGAGACGACACCCTCCACCTCGGAGAGGGCCGCCGCCAGGTCGGCGAGCAGCCGCACGCCCTGCAGCGTCAGCGACACCGAGACCAGCGTGTCCTGCTCCGTCACGTCCCGGGCCTCGGCGCCCGCCCGGGACGGCGCCTCGACCTGCTCGGTGGAGATCTCGCTCACCGAGAACCCCCGGTCGGTGCATTCGGCGAGCACGCGGCGCAGTACGCCGTGGCCGCCCTGGTACGTCATGACGAGCGTCGAGGGCGCCCACTTCGAGTTCGGGATCCAGCGGGTCAGCGCGGGGTAGCCGAACAGTACGAGGAAATGCGCGCCGGTCACCAGCAGGGCCAGCAGCCACAGGCCGGCGCCGCAGGCCATGCCGACCGCGGCGGACATCCAGATCACCGCGGCGGTGGTCAGGCCGCGGACCGCGTCGCGCCGCACGAAGATCAGGCCACCGCCGATGAACCCGATGCCGGACACGATCTGCGCGGCCACCCGGGACGGGTCCAGCGACACGTGCGGGCCGAGCACGGTGGTGAAGCCGTACTTGGAGATCAGCATGATCAGCGCCGCGCCGACACCGACGAGGGTATGGGTGCGCAGGCCGGCGCTCTTCTGCCGGATCTCACGTTCCAGGCCGATCGCCGTGCACAACGCCAGGGCCAGGCCCAGTTCCCCGATCTGGGTCCAGCCCTGACCGGTGGGTTCACCGAATGCCAGCAGGGTCATAGCGCCTCAGTTTCCTCCCTCTCGCGCCGCCGCCCGCCTCCCCGCGGGGCGTGTCGCCGTACCGACACCACTCCGCACGGGGCGTGTCGCCGTACGGAGACCACGCCCTGCGGGGCGTGTCGCCGTACGGAGACCACGCCCTGCGGGGCGTGTTGCCGTACGGGCGTCCCGGGACACCACCCTGCCGCCGGCCACGGGTCCGACCGCGCGCGGCCCGCGACCGTCCCATCCGGGAGGACGCCGGGCCGGTACGGCTCACTTCGCGTCGGCGTAGCAGTCCACGACCACGGCCTCCAGCGGGAAGCACACCGGGGTCCCGCCGAACAGCAGCCGGGTCGCCTCCCGGGCGGCGTCGGCCACGGCCGCCACGACCGTGTCGGCGAGTTCCGCGCGGCAGTGTACGAGCACCTCGTCGTGCTGGAAGAACACCAGGTCGGCGCCGTCCAGCGGATGCAGTCGGCCCCGCAGGTCGGCCAGCAGCAGCAGCGCCCACTCCGCCGCGGTGGCCTGGATGACGAAGTTGCGGGTGAACCGGCCCCGGGCGCGCGCCGAGGACGGTGACGCGTCCACGTCGGTGGGTTCGCCCTCGATGGTCAGCGCGGCACCCGACGACGGGGGCGGGCAGGTCCGGCCGAGCAGGGACCGCACCAGGTCGCCGCGTTCCCCGGCCCGGGCGGCCGTCTCGACGTACTCCACCGCCACCGGGAACCGGCGGCGCAGCGTGTGCAGCAGGGCACCACCGGCGCCGGAGGTCCCGCCGTACATCGCGGACAGCAGCGCGATCTTCGCCTTGCCGCGGTCCCCCTCGAACGCGTCCGCGGCGAGCGCCGTGTACAGGTCACCCGGACCGGCCGCCTCGGCCATCCGGCGGTCTCCGGAGACGGCGGCGAGGACCCGTGGCTCCAGTTGACCGGCGTCCGCGACCACGAGCCGCCAACCCGGATCGGCGATGACCGCGCGGCGTACCTGCTTCGGGATCTGCAGCGCCCCGCCGCCCCGGGTGCCCCACCGACCGGAGACCACGCAGCCGGCCACGTACTCGGGGCGGAACCGCCCGCCCGTCACCCAGTCGGCGAGGAACTGCCAGCCGTTGGCGCTGTGCAGCCGGGCCAGTTCCTTGTACCGCAGCAGCGGACGCACCGCCGGATGCTCCACGGCGCGCAGCACGTGCGCGCGGGTGGACGGAACGGTCACGCCGACCCGGCGGAACGCGCGTACCAGGTCGACGGGCGAGTCGGGATTGACCCGGCGGTCGTCGAACGCGGCGGCGATCTCCTCGGCGAGCCGGGCCATGACCGGTGGCCGGCCACCGCCGGCCGGGCGGGGGCC
The DNA here is from genome assembly GCA_049582705.1 of Actinocatenispora sp. Taxonomy (GTDB): domain Bacteria; phylum Actinomycetota; class Actinomycetes; order Mycobacteriales; family Micromonosporaceae; genus Actinocatenispora. Next base: position 46 of record JBAUUM010000884.1, on the reverse strand, counting down.
GAGCAGTTCGGTCAGCAGCCGGTCGTGCACGTCGGCGCGCCAGGGC
>JBAUUM010000883.1:0-18735 GCA_049582705.1 Actinocatenispora sp. | reverse complement strand
GCCAGCAGCAGCTGGGTGTACGGGTGGCGCGGGTCCGCGAACAGCGTCTCCGTCGGGCCCTGTTCCACCACCTTGCCGAGGTACATGACGGCCGTGTCGTGCGCCAGGTAGCGGACCAGGGCCAGGTCGTGGCTGATGAACAGGTACGCCAGGCCCAGCTCGGTCTGCAGCCGGCGCAGCAGGTTGACCACCTGCGCCTGCACGGACACGTCCAGCGCCGACACCGGCTCGTCGCACACGATGAACCGGGGGTCCAGCGCGATGGCACGGGCGATCGCGACGCGCTGGCGTTGGCCACCGGACAGCTCGTGCGGGAACCGGTCGGCGAAATCGGCCGACAGGTCGACCAGTTCCAGCAGGTCCGGCACGGTACGCCCGGCGGGCGGCGGGATCCGGTGCACCCGGGACGGCTCGGACAGGATGTCCGTGACGCGCATCCGCGGGTTCAGCGAGTCGTACGGATCCTGCGAGACGGTCTGGATGTCGCGGCGTACCGCCCGCAGCTCACGGGCGGACAGCCCGGCGAGGTCACGGCCGGCGACCCGCACGATGCCGGCGTCGGGGCGTTCCAGCCCGAGCAGCAGCCGGCCGGTGGTCGACTTGCCGCAGCCGGACTCGCCCACCACGGCGACGATCTGGCCGGCGGCGACGCTGAGGCTGACGTTCTCGACCGCGGTGAGCGTGCGCCTGCCCTGGCCGGTGCGTACCGGGTAGCGCCTGGTCAGGCCCTCCCCGTGGATCAGGACGTCGTCGGTCACGGCGCCACCTCCCCGATGTCGTGGAGCCCGTCGTCGTACAGGTTCTCCCCGGCCACGTCGACCGGGTGCCAGCAGGCGACCTGGCCGTCGGACCCGTCGCCGGTCGGCGCCAGCGTGGGACGCTCCCGGCACTGATCCGTCGCCTTCGGGCACCGCTGCCGGAACGGGCAGCCGTCGTCCCGGTCACCGATCGCGGGCACCCGGCCCGGGATCGTCGGCAGGTCACCGGCCCGGGGCCGGTCCGGGTCGGGCACGGACGCCAGCAGTGCCGCCGTGTACGGGTGCCGTGGCCGGTCGAGCACCTCGCCGATCGGGCCGTTCTCCACGACCATTCCCGCGTACATGACCACCACGCGGTCGGCGATCTCCGCCACCACACCCATGTCGTGCGTGATGAACAGCAGCGCCGCCTCGCTGGCCGACGCCCGCAGTACGGCGAGCACCTGGGCCTGGACGGTGACGTCCAGGGCGGTGGTCGGCTCGTCCGCGATGATCAGGTCGGGCCGGGCGGCCAGCGCGACGGCGACCATGACCCGCTGCCGCAGGCCGCCGGAGAGCTGGTGCGGCAGCTGCCGTGCCCGCACCTCGGCGTCCGGTACGCCGACCGAGTCGAGCAGCGCGATCGCCCGTTCCCGGCGGGCGGCCCGGTCCAGCTGCCCGTGGATCTCCAGCACCTCGCGGATCTGCGCGCCCACCGACATCAGCGGGTTCAACGCGGTCGCCGCGTCCTGGAAGATCATGCTGACGCGGTGGCCCCGCATGTTCCGGGCGCCGCGACCGAGCAGTTCCCGGCCGTCCAGCGTGGCCGACCCGTCGGCCCGCGCGCCGTCCGGCAGCAGACCCATCAACGCCAGGGCGCTCATGCTCTTGCCGCAGCCCGACTCCCCGACGATCGCCACGGTCTCGCCGCGGTGCGCGTCGAGGTCCACACCGGACACCGCGTACCGGTCGGGGCCGAACGACACCCGCAGGTCCCGGATGCGCAGCAGCGGCGCCGCGGCGCCGTCGACGTCCTCACGTGTTGTCATCGGGCCATCCGATCGAATCCTTGTCGACGTCCTGCCAGCCGGACACGCCGGTCGGGTCCGGTGGGCCGAGCAGCCGATGGTGCTCGGCCAGTGCGGCGACGCTGCCGACCCACAGGTCCGGGTCGGCGACGACACCGGCGAGTACCTGGGTGAGCTGGTCGATCCGGGCCGGCCGGCCGGACAACCACGGATGCATGGTCAGCATGCACAGCGTGCCGTGCAGCCGGGCGGCGTCGATCTCGGTCGCCCACGCCGCGGCGAGCTGCCCGGCCGGCATCGGCGGACGCGGATCCCCGGCGCGGTACCGGTAGTACGGCGCGTCGTCGGTCGCCCAGTCGACCGGAACCTCGACCAGGTCGCCGATCCGGTACGGGCGGTCGTCGCCCATCAGTGAGCTGTCGTACCGCAGTCCCAGCCCGATCAGTACGTCGATGGCCTCCGGCGTCATCTGGAAGCTCGGCGACCGGTACCCGACCGGCAGTACGCCGGTGATGTCGGACAGCGCGCCGACGGCCCGCTGCAGCGTGTCGGACAGCCGCACCGCGTCCAGTTCGGTGGGCGGCTCGTGGCACCAGCCGTGCAGGGCCAGCTCGTGCCCCTGCTCGTGGATCTCCCGTACCGCGGCCGGGTGGTGCGCCACGATCCAGCCCGGTACGAAGAACGTGGCCGTGATCCGCAGCTCGTCCAGCATGCCGAGCACGTTGTAGACGCCGCGACGCGGGCCGTACCGGCGCTGCTCCAGTTCGGCCGCGCCGTCGCCGCCGGTGGCCCGGTTGCGCCACAGGTACGGCGCCTCGCCGTCGAAGTCGAAGGTGACGCACAGCGCGGAGCGGGTGTCCCGCGGCCAGGGGTAGCGGGCTGCGGCCACGGTTCAGCCCTCCTTCCGGGCGGCGACGCCGGGGGCGACCTCGCCCGCCGTACGGCCGCCGTCCACGGCGATCGTGGTACCGGTCAGGAACGAGGCGTCGCCGGAGCACAGCCACAGCACCGCGGCGGGCGCGTCGCCGGGGCCGGACGCCCGGCCGAGCGGGATCCGGGCCAGCATCCGGGAGATGTGGCTGTCGCTCAGCTCGCTGACCTCGCTGCCGGGCGCGAACCCGGGCTGTACCGCGTTGACCCGGATCCGGTGTCCGGCAAGCTCCAACGCGAGGCTCTTCGTCAGCGACTCCACGGCCGCCTTGCTCGCCGCGTACACGCTGCCGGTGGAGGCGCCGCGCACCGCCGCACCGGAGCTGATGTTGACGACGCTGCCGGCCACCCCGGCGTCGATCATCGCCCGTACCGCCTGCCGGGTCACCTCGAACAGCGCGGTGACGTTGACGTCCAGCACCCGCCGTACGTCGTCGGGTCCGGTGTCCAGCAGCGGACTGCGCGGGTAGATGCCCGCGTTGTTGACCACGACGTCCGGGGCCGGCCACGCCTCGCGCATCGCGGCGTTCAGCGCGGCCAGGCCCTCGGCGGTGGTCAGGTCGGCCACCACGCGGCGGGCACCCAACCGGTCCGCGAGCGCGTCCAGCGGCCCCGGCCGACCGTCGGTGAGCAGCAGGTCCGCGCCGGCGGCGGCGAACGCCTCCGCGATCCAGGTGCCCATCACGCCGGCCGCGCCGGTCAGGACGACCCGCGAGCCGGAGTACTCGGTGCGGTAATCAAGCATGGCGCTCCCTGAGTCGGGCCCGCAGGTCGGCGAGCCGGCGGCTGGCCGGTCCCGCGCTGCGGCGGGTCGGGTCGAGCCGGTCACGGATCCCGTCGCCCAGCACGTTGACGGCGAAGACCAGCCCGAACAGCGCGACGCCGGGCACCGTCGCCAGCCACCAGGCCGAGGCGATGTACTGCTGACCGTCGGCGAGCATCGAGCCCCACGACGCCGTCGGTGGCTGCACGCCGAGGCCGATGAACGACAGCGACGCCTCGAAGATCACCATCAGGCCCAGTTCGAGGGTGGCGACGACGACGGAGACCGGCAGCACCTCCGGGATGATGTGCCGGCGCACGATCCACCAGCCGGGCGCGCCCAGCGCCGCCGACGCGGACACGAAGCCACGCTGCCGGGCCTCCAGCACGCCCGCGTAGGCGACCCGCGCGTACCGGGGCCAGCGGACCAGGGCCAGGCAGACCACCACGTTCACCAGGTTCGGCCCGAGCACGGCGACCACCAGGATCGCCAGCAGGAAGAACGGTACGGACAGCACGATGTCGGCCAGCCGCATCAGTACGGTGCCCAGCCAGCCGCGCCGCCAGCCGGCGAGGATCCCCACAGCCAGCCCGAACACGCCGGCCAGCAGTACGGCGGCCACCGCGACGATGATGGAGACACGGGCGCCGTAGATGAGCCGGCTCAGCACGTCGCGGCCCAGCTCGTCGGTGCCGAGCAGGTACCGCACGCCGTTCTCGTGGGCGAGCGGACCGGCGAGGCGCACCGCGAGGTCCGTGTGGTTCGGGTCGTGCGGCGCCAGCAGCGGCGCGAACACGGCGGCGAGCACGTACACGGCGATGACCACGAGCGGGACGAGGCCGGTACGGGAGGTCGGTCGAGCGCTCATCGGGCGCCCCCCTTGTCGCTGTGCAGGGACACCCGCGGGTCGATGATCCCGTACGCGATGTCCGTCAGCAGGTTGACGACGATGTAGACGGTCGCCGCGAAGATGACGATCGCCTGCACCACCGGGAAGTCGCGGGCCGAGACCGACTGCACGGTCAGCTGCCCCACGCCCGGCCAGGCGAAGATCAGTTCGGTCACCACCGCGCCGCCCAGCAGGTTCGCCAGTTCCAGCGCCAGTACGGTGAGGATCGGGATCGCCGTGTTGCGCAGCAGGTGCCGCAGCACCAGCCGGGCCGTGCCGGCGCCCTTCGACCGGGCGGTACGCACGTAGTCGCGGGACAGTTGTTCCAGTACGGCGCCGCGGGTCACCCGGGCGACCGTGGCCGCCGACAGCGCGGCCAGCGTCACCGCCGGCAGGATCAGCGACAGCGGCCCGATGTAGCCGGTGGAGGGCAGCCAGCGCAACGACACCGAGAAGACCAGGACGAGCAGCAGCCCGGTCCAGAACGCCGGCATCGCCTGGCCCACCAGTACCACCGGCATCAGCAGCCGCTCCGGCCACCGGCCGCGGAACAGCGCCATGATCATGCCCGCGCCCACCCCGAACAGGATCGACAGCAGCAGCGCCGCGACGGCGAGGTTCGCCGTGTACGGCAGGCGTTCGACGAGCAGCTCGGAGGCCGGCCGGTTCTGCACGTACGAGTAGCCGAGGTCCCCGTGCAGCAGGCCGCCCACGAAGTCCAGGTACTGCCGCCACACCGGCAGATCGAGGCCGAGCCGGTGCCGCACCCGGGCGATGTCCGCGGCGGTCGCACCCTGCGGTACGAGCAGCCGGGTCGGGTCGCCGGACAGCCGCAGCGCGAAGAAGACCGCCGTGACGACGCCGACGAGCGCGATCAGAGCCTGGCCGACCCGGGCGCCGAGGTAACGCCAGAGCTGGGTGCCGGTGCGCGCCCGGCGGGCGGGCAGGCGCGGTGTGGCCACTGTCGCCGCGGTCATGACGTCACCTTCATGTCGGCTACGAAGAAGCTCTCCTGCACGTCCGGCTTCCACTTCACCCGGTCGAGGGCGCCGTAGATGGCGTAGCTCTGGAACAGGCCGATGCCGGGCGTGTCCCTCGCCAGCACCTGGTACGCCCTCTCGTACAGCCGGGTGCGTTCGGCGGGGTCGTCGGTCGTCCGCGCCGAGTCGACGATGTGGTCGAACGCCGGGTTGTGGTACGAGCTCCACACCGAGCCGGTGCGGAACAGCGGGTAGGCGACCCCGTCGGCGTCCAGGCAGGAGCACGACCAGTTGCCGAACCGCATCGATCCCCACTTGTGGTCGGGGCTCTGCACCTTCTTCAGGTACGTGGGCTGGTCGGTGTTCTCGATCTTCACCTTCAGGCCGACGTCGGCGAGGTTCGCCTGGATCGCCTGCACGGTCTGCGGATCGTACGCGGGCGAGTTCGCCATCACGATCGTCGCGCCCGAGGCGTGCGCGGCACGCAGCAGCCGGCGCGCCCGGGCCGGGTCGTAGCTGGTGGCCGGCAGGTTCTTCGGGTAGCCGGTGGAGAGCGGGGTCAGCACGCTGTTGACCCGCTTGGCGAAGTCGCGCTGCAGGTTCGCGATGAGCGACCTGTAGTCGATCGACAGCGCGATCGCCTTACGCACCCGCGGATCGTTCACCGCGCCACCGTGGATGGTGTTGAACGCGACGTACGACACCCGCTCCGTCGGCGTGGACAGGATCCGCAGCTTCGGGTCCCGCTTGACCTGGTCGGCGATGTCCGGGGTGAGCGTGGTGATGATGTCCGCCTTGCGGGCCTGCAGGTCGGCGGCCTTGCTCGCGACGTTCGGTACGGACCGGAACGTGACCGCCCGGATCTGCGGCCGGGGGCGCCACCACTTCGGGTTGCGCCGCAGCACGATCTGCGAACCGGCACTCACCGCGGCCACCTGGTACGGCCCGGAGCCGACCGGATGCTTGTTGAACTCCTCGTCGCCGACCTTCCGCACGTACGCCTTCGGCACCACCGACAGCGTGGTCAGGTAGCTGAGCAGCGTCGGCGACGGAAACTTGGTGCGTACCACCAGGTTGTCGCCGGAGGCGTGCGCGGAGTCGATCGCGGAGAAGTTCGCGAACTGCTCGCTGCCGAACTTCGGGTCCAGGATCCGCTCGATGCTGTACGCGGCGTCCTCGGCGGTCAGCGGCGAGCCGTCGGAGAACTTCACCCCGCCGCGCATCGCGAACGTCCAGCGGGTCGGCGAGTCCTGGTGCCATGACTTCGCCAGCCACGGCACGATCTTGTTGGTCCTCGGGTCCCGGCGCAGCAACTGGTCGAAGATGTTGCGGTACACCGAGTACGACGACGTGTCGTACTGGTGGGCCGGGTCGAGGGTGGCCGGGTAGCTGGTCAGGTCGACCACCAGCGTGTCCGAGCCGCGGTCGGCGATCGCCGGCCGGATCCCGCAGGCCGGCAGCATCGACACGGCGAGCAGTGCGACGAGTCCGAGCACCGCCCTGGCTGTCCGGGACATGTCGTCAACCCGCTTCCTGGCTCGGGGGCACGGCGGTCCGGGCGTCCGGCCCGGATCCGGGAACGGTGCCGACGTCCGGGATCCGCCCGTCCACGGCGAGCGTGGGCACGTCGACCTGCACGGTCTCCGGGTACTTCAGTCCGGTGCCGGTGTTCAGTACGACCACCCGGTCGTCCTGGGCGAGCCAGCCGGACTCGCGCAGCAGCCGGGCGGCGGCCATGCACGCCGCGCCCTCCGGGCAGATGAACGCGCCGTCCTGCTCGGCGAGCGCCCGCTGCTCCGCGAGCAGTGCGACGTCACTGACCGCGATCGCGGTGCCGCCGGTCTCCCGCACCGCCTCCAGGACCAGGAAGTCACCCAACGCCTTGGGCACCGTGATGCCGAACGCGACGGTGCTGGCGTTCGGGAACGGTTCGCTGTCCGCCAGGCCGGCCTCGAACGCGCGCACGATGGGCGCACAGCCCTCGGCCTGCACAGCCACCAGACGGGGCAGCCGGCCGGAGATCCAGCCCAGTTCCCGCATCTCCAGCAGCGCCTTGTAGATGCCGATCAGCCCGACCCCGCCACCTGCCGGGTACAGGATCACGTCCGGCAGCTCCCAGCCGAGCTGTTCGGCGATCTCGTAGCCCATCGTCTTCTTGCCTTCGAGACGGTAGGGCTCCTTGAGCGTCGACACCTCCTGGTAGCCGGACCGGCTCCGGACGGCGGCGTTGACGAGCTTGCCGGCGTCACCGATGAGGCCGTCCACCAGGTACAGCTCGGCACCGGTGACGACGCATTCGCGCCGGGTGATCTCGGGCGCGTCCACCGGCATCGCGATGAGGCTGGTCATGCCGGCGCGGGCCGCGTACACCGACCAGGCGGCGCCGGCGTTGCCGTTGGTCGGCATGGCGACGCCCTTGATGCCCAGCTCCAGCGCCCGGGACACACCGACCGCCGCGCCGCGCGCCTTGAAGGTGCCGGTCGGGATCAGTCCCTCGTCCTTCATCAGCAGGTTGGGCAGTCCGATGCCGGTGCCGTACCCGCGCAGCGGGATCAGCGGCGTCATGCCCTCGCCCAGGGAGACGACGTTGGCGCTCTTCCGTACCGGGAGCAGTTCGTGGTACCGCCAGAGGGTCGGCGGCCGGGAGCCGACCTCCTCCCGGCTGACCGTCTCGGCCACCCGGGCAAGGTCGTACCGGGCGAGCAGTGGGGCGCCGAGCCCACTGACGCCCTGCACCACATCCGCCTCGTAGCGCTCGCCGGTGCGCGAGCACTCCAGATGGCTGAGTGCGGAGAATTCCATCAAACCCCCAGATCACGGACAGGCCCGAGCGACCTGTGCTGAATTTTGGATTTAAAATTGATGCCCGTCAAGCATCCGACCACTATGCGGGCATGATCATGCGATCCGCCCCGAAAGCCGACCCGGTGCCGCCAGACGGCGCTGGCTGGCCGGCCGCCGCGTCCGTCAGTGGCTCGGGAGGGGGCGTGGTTCGGCGTCGGCATGCCGGTCGTACTCGACGCGAGCGGCGACGATCTCACCGGCATGCCGCTTCGACCAGTCACCGATCGCCGAGGTGAGCCTGCCCGCCCCGACACCGAGCTCGGTCAGCGAGTACTCGACCCGGAGCGGCACCGTGGCGAAGACCTCACGTCGGACCAGCCCGTCGCGTTCGAGCGCGCGCAAGGTCTGGGTGAGCATCTTCTGCGTCACGCCGTCCAGGATCCGGCGCAGTTCGTTGAACCGGCACGGTCCTTCACGCAGCGCGGCCAGAACGTACAGCGTCCACTTGTTGGCGAGCACCTCGAGGACCGTACGGCTCGGGCAGTTCGCGAAGAACGTCGTGGTACCCATGAGGTACCTAGATATCAAACGGGTGCCTAATTTACAAGAGATACCGTCCGCAGGCAGCATGGTCGGCGCACACGATTCGTTGTGAGGAAGGGACGTTCGATGCACGCTGTGCGCCTGTGCACCTTCGGTGGCCCGGAGGTGCTGGACCTGGTCGAGCTGGACACACCCGAGCCAGGGGCTGGTCAGGTACTCGTCCGGGTGCTGGCGAATGGCGTCAATCCGGCCGACTGGAAGGTGCGTTCCGGCCTGGTACCCAGGTACGGACCGCCCCCGCTGACGCCCGGCCTGGACGTGTCCGGCGTCGTCGACCGGGTCGGCCACGACGTCACCGCGTTCCGACCGGGCGACGAGGTCGTCGGCACACCGATGGGCGGCGGATACGCCGACCACGTCGTGGTCGACGTCGACGCGCTCGCCGCCAAGCCGGCCGGCGTCGACCACGCCACCGCCGCCGCGCTGCCGATCGCCGGCCTGACGGCGTGGCAGGCCCTCACCGAGGCCGCACGGATCCAGCCGGGTGACCGGATTCTGGTGCACGCGGCGGCCGGCGGCGTCGGGCACCTCGCCGTCCAGCTCGCCAAGCACCTCGGCGGGTACGTGACAGGCACCGCGAGCGCCGTCAATCACGACTTCCTGCGCGACCTCGGTGCCGACGAGGTCGTCGACTACCGGACGACCGACTTCACCACCGTGGTACGCGACGCCCACGCGGTGCTCGACATGATCGGCGGTGACTACGGTCCACGATCGCTGAATGTGTTGCGCCCCAATGGAATACTCGTTTCGATCAGCGGTTCGGGATCGGACCGGCTGGTCACGCACGAGATCGCCGCCGCACGCGGCCTGCGGTACGCGGAGTTCCCCGTGCACTCGTCCGGCGCCGATCTCGCGTCACTGCTGGACCTCGTCGCCGCCGGCGCACTCCGGGTGGAGGTGACCGACACCATGCCTTGGACGGAGGCCGCCGAGGCGCATCGACGCAGCGAGTCCGGCCGGATCCGCGGCAAGCTCGTCCTCACGCACCGGACGTAGTACGGGCACGTCCCGCGGATCTGCGCCAGCGGGCAGAGTGCCCCGGCGCGGTGGTCAGGTGATCTCGCCGCCGGCCGGGACGGGCGTCATGACCTCGGCGAGCGCTGCCGGCGCGGTGCCGGGGACGCCACCGACACGCCCGGGATCAGGTCGTCGGCGTGGCGGTGCGCCTCCTCGAAGGCCGCGGCCGACCGGCGGACATGCTCCCGGGACACCCGCTCGGCCCGCTCCGGGTCGCCCGCCTCCAGGGCCTCGATGATCGACTCGTGTTCCTCCAGCGCGCACGGCATCCGGCCCGGCACCCGCGCCGTCGAGCCGGAACCGAACCGCAGCTGCCCGAGCAGGTTGTCCGCCACCTGGGCCAGCCGCGAGTTGCCGGCCGCGTGCCACAGCGCCCGGTGGAACTCGACGTCCACGTCGCTGTACCCGGCGACGTCACCGCGCTGGGCGCGGGTGCGCTGCCGGCGGAGCAACGGACGCAGCCGCTCGCCGGCCAGCTTCGCGGCCTCGGGCCGGGACGCGATGTTGCGGGCCGCGATCCCGTCGAGGACCTCGCGCAGCTCGTAGATCTCGCGCATGTCCTGGCCGCTCACCTCAGGCACGAAGTACCCCCGGTGCGCGACCGCGACCAGGAACCCGTCGCGCTCCAGCCCCGCCAACGCCGACTTGATCGGCGTCGGGGACAGGCCCAACCGCTCGGCGAGAACCCGGACGACCACCTTCGATCCGGGCGGCAGGGTCCCGTCGATGATCATCCGGCGGATCTCGGCGTACGCCTGTTGCGCATAGGTCCGCAGTTCGATGCCCACACGAGATGATGACACTGCCGGAGGATAAACGCTCACGACGCGATCCGTCACGCTCCGCCGTCAACGGTGCGACCTGGCCACCCTGTGTCACCATGGCCGGGTGATGGATCCGGATCTTGACGGGCGGCTGGCACTGGTCACCGGCACCAACAATCCGTTGGGGATCGGCGCGGCGATCGCCCGGGCACTGGCCGCGCAGGGCGTCAGGATCGCGCTGGCGCCGTACCCGACCGACGGCGCGTGGCCGCCCGGCGGAGCGCTGACGCCGGGCGGCGAACTCTACGCCGCCGGCAACGCGGCCAACGGCCGGTACGTGCGCGACGAGCTGGTCGCTGCCGGTGCGACCGCCGAGGTGTTCGAGGTCGACCTGGCCGTACCCGAGGAGTGCGGGTCGCTGTTCGACCGGATCGAGGCGGCGCTGGGCCCGGTCGACATCCTGGTCAACAACGCCGCGCACTCGGTGCCCGACACGTTCCAACCGGCCGACGGTACGAGCTTCTACCGGGAGAGCAGCACCATCAGCGCCGCATCGCTGGACCGGCACTACGCGGTCAACACCCGCGCGCCGGCGCTGCTGATGGCCGAGTTCCACCGCCGGCACGTCGCCCGGGACGCCGACCGGGGCCGGGTGGTCAACGTGAGTACCGACGGTGCCCCGGTGTTCCCGACCGAGGTGTCGTACGGGGCGACGAAGAACGCCCTGGAGAGTCTCAGCCGGTCCGCCGCGCACGAACTCGGTCCCGCCGGGATCACGGTCAACATCGTGTCGCCGGGCCCGATCCAGTCCGGCTGGGTCACCGACGACATGCTGCCGAAGATCAACGCGGACACGCCGCTGGGCCGGGTCGGCACACCGGAGGACGTCGCCGACGCGGTCGTACTGCTCGCCTCCGCCCAGGCCCGCTGGCTCACCGGCCAGACCGTGTACGTCGGCGGCGGCCACCGCATGGTCTGACCCGGGCTCGTTCGCCCGCTCGCCGCGTTGGCGCCACGCCCGAGTGCCGGCCCGGCACACGGGCGCGGCTCCGCCTTGCGACGAACTCCGGCTCGCGCGATCCGGATCTTCCACACCGGCCCGAGTGCTCACCGCTGGTCCGGCCGCCGGTCGTCGCCCCGGGTGAACCAGGCTCCTGGGTCATCGGCGAGCACCGTGACCTCCGGTGGGATGCGGCCCGAGACGATGTGCGCGAGCGTGACCCGGTCCAGTACCGCGCAGATGCTGCTGCGCAGGCAGATCCAGACCTCCCGCAGCGGTACGGCGGAGCCCCGCAGCTCCAGTGCCTCCGGCCGGGTGCCCGCGACACTCGCGAGTGGACCGTCCACGGCACAGATGATGTCCGCGATGGTGATGGTCTCGGCCGGTCGGGCCAACCGGTACCCGCCCTCGTGGCCGCGCCGGCTGTCCACCAGGCCGGCGTGCCGCAGCTCGGACAGGATCGTCAGCAGGAAGCGCAGCGGGATCTGCTGCGCGTCGACGACCCGCTCCGCGGTGACCAGCCGCCCGTCCGGGGACAGGGTGGCGATCTCCACCGCGGCGCGGATCGCGTAGTCGGTCTTCGCGGAGGTACGCATGGCGGGCATCAGCGCGTACTGCCGTTCATGACGTCTCCCGCAGGGCCTCGTCCGGTTCCGGCACCGCCCGTACGGCCTGGGCGCGCTGCCGCGACGGGCCGGCGGCGCGCAGGAAGACGACGTCGCCGGGGGTCAGGTTGAGCTGCTGCGCCTCGGCGCGCGCCACCTGCACGGTGGTGGCCGAGCCGTCCACGAGGCTCACGTCTATCCGGTTCTGGAACCCGAGGTCGACCGCGCGCACGATCATCCCCTCGTGCGCGCTGTCCGTACGGTCGTGCCGGATCTCGATGTCGTGCGGGCGGATCAGGTCGCCGGCGAGTCGGGTGGTGGGTCCGAGGAAGCTCATCACGAAGTCGTTCGCCGGGTGGTCGTACAGTTCCCCCGGGGCACCGACCTGCTCGACCCGGCCGGCGTTGATGACGGCGATCTGGTCGGCCAGTTCCATCGCCTCCTCCTGGTCGTGCGTGACGAACACGGTGGTGGCGTGGATCTGGTCGTGCAGGTTACGCAGCCAGTCGCGCAACTGCTGGCGCACCTTCGCGTCGAGCGCGCCGAACGGCTCGTCGAGCAGCAGCAGCCGCGGCTCGATCGCCAGCGCCCGGGCCAGTGCCATCCGCTGCCGCTGGCCGCCGGAGATCTGTGCCGGGTAGCGGCCCGCGAGGCCGTGCAGGCCGACGAGTTCGAGCAGTTCGTCGACCCGCTGCCGGATGCGGGGCTTGGGCACCCGCGCGACCCGAAGCCCGAAGGCGACGTTCTCCCAGACCGTCAGGTGCGTGAACGGCGCGTAGTGCTGGAAGACGAAGCCGATGTGCCGGCGCCGGGCCGGCACGCCGGTCATGTCGGTGCCGTCGATGTGGACGGAGCCCCGGTCCGGGGTCTCCAGGCCGGCGATGATGCGCAGCAGCGTTGACTTGCCGCCGCCGCTGGGTCCGAGCAGCGCGGTGAGGCGGCCGGGTTCGATGGCGATGTCGACGTCCTGAAGGGCGCGGAAGTCGCCGAAGTTCTTGGAGATGGAGCGGGCCTCGATACTCATCGGCGTTCCTTGCGACGGTGAACGACGGTCATGGCGGCGAGGATGACCAGGGAGATGGCGGCGAGGAGGAACCCGGCGCTGTACGCGCCGACCGAGTCGAAGTTGCGGAACCGCTCCTCCACGAACAGCGGCAGCGTCTGGGTCTGCCCCACGACGTTGCCGGACACGATGCTGACCGCGCCGTACTCGCCGAGTGCCCGCGCCGACGAGAGCACGACACCGTAGACGAGGGCCCAGCGCACCGACGGCAGGGTGATCGACCAGAACGTCCGCAGTGGACTCGCGCCCAGCATCTCGGCGGCCTGTTCCTGGTCGGTGCCCAGCTCCCGCAGTACGGGCACGATCTCCCGGACCACGAACGGCAGGGCGACGAAGGTGGTGGCCAGCACGATGCCCGGTACGGAGAACAGCACCCGGATGCCGTGGGCGCCCAGCCAGTCGCCGAGCCAGCCGCCCCGCCCGTACAGGATGAACAGCGCCAGGCCGATGACCACCGGCGACATGGCGAACGGCAGGTCGATCAGGACGTTGACGACCCGGCGCAGCCAGATCCGGTCCCGGGCCAGCAGCAGGCCGGTGCCGACGCCGAACACCACGCAGATCGGCACGCTGATCGCGGTGACCAGGATCGACAACCAGAGCGCGTGCAGCGCCGGGCCGGTGGACAGCGCGGCCAGGACGGGCGCGAACCCGTGCTCGAAGGTGCGGTACGCGATCATGCCGACGGGAACCAGCAGCAGCGCCGCCAGGTAGGCCAGTGCGATGACGCGGAGCACGATCCTAGCCATGGTGCGCCCCGATCCGCCGGGTCAGCCAGGCCAGTGCCAGCAGCAGTACGAGGGCCGCGACGAGCAGGGTGACGCTGACCGCGGCGGCGCCGGCGTCGTTGCCGGACTCGACCTGGCTGGCGATGAACACCGAGGCGACCTGCGTCTTGAACGGCAGGTTCCCGGAGATCAGTACCACCGCACCGAACTCGCCCAGAGCCCGGGCGAAGGCCAGCCCGGCGCCGGTCAGCGCGGCGGGCAGGATCGCCGGGAGGGTGAGCCGCCGGAAGGTCTGTACGGCGTTGGCGCCGAGTGACGCGGCGGCGGCCTCCACGTCGCGGTCGAGCACCAGCAGTACCGGCTGGACGGACCGGACCACGAACGGCAGCGTCACGAACAGCAGCGCCAGCACGATCGCCGCCCGGGTCTGCGCCACGTTGACGCCCACCGGGCTGCCCGGCCCGTACAGGGTGAGCAGGACCAGCCCGGCGACGATGGTCGGCAGCGCGAACGGCAGGTCGATGAGGGCGTTGACGAGCCGCTTGCCGACGAAGTCGTCCCGGACCAGCACCCAGGCCACCAGGATGCCGAAGACGAGGTCGACGACGGCGGTCAGCAGCGCGGTGCCGACGGTCAGGGTGAGCGCCGCGCGCGCCTGCGGCGCGGTGACGGCGGCCCAGAAGTCGCCCGATCCGGCCCGTACCGCCAGCGCCGCGATGGGCAGCGCCACCATGATCGACAGGAACACCACCGGCACGCCGGAGACGACCCGCCTGCCCAGCCGTCCCGACGAGGGGGCGCGGACCGGCGTGACGGTGGCACCGTCAGCCAACGCTGACTCCGAGATCACTCTCGATCTTGGTGATGGACCCCTTGGCCGGGTCGAAGAACTTCGCCACCACCTTCGGCCAACCGCCCAGGTCCTGGATGGTGAACAGGCCGGACGGGGTCGGGAACTGCTTGGTGTCGAGCACCGACTTCACCACCGGGCGGTAGCCGTGCTTCGCGAACGTCCGCTGCGCCTCGTCGGTGTACAGGAACGAGACGAAGTCCTTCGCCAGCTTCGGGTTCGACGCCTTGGCGACCGGCGCGACCGGGTTCTCGATGAGCAGGGTCTCGTCCGGCGTCACGAAGTCGACGGGCTGCTTCGCCTTCTGCGCCTCGATCGCCTCGTTCTCGTAGCTGATCAGCACGTCGCCGGTGCCCGAGGTGAACGCCGCGGTGGCCTTCGACCCGCTCTCCGGCTGCGCCACCGTGTTCGTCAGCAGCTTCTTGGTGAACGCCAGCGCCTGGGCGGGCGACCTGCCCTCCTTGAGCTGCGCGCCGTACGCGCCCATCAGGTTCCACCGCGCGCTGCCCGAGGAGAACGGGTTCGGCGTCACGATCTTGACGCCGGGCTTGACCAGGTCGTCCCAGCCGTGGATGCCCTTCGGGTTGCCCTTGCGGACCACCAGCACGACCACGGAGTCGGTGACCATGCCGTGGTACTTCCCCTTGTTCCAACCCTTGTCGACGACCCCCGAGTCGGCGAGCTTGGTCATGTCGGTCTCCAGCGAGAACTCGACCACGTCGGCGGGCTGGCCGGCCAGTACGGCACGGCTCTGGGCGCCGGACGCGCCGTAGGACTCGTGGAACGTGGCGCCCTTGCCGGCCGACGTTGTGGTGAACTCGGGGATGAGGTCGTCGTAGGCCTCCTGCGGCGTCGAGTAGGCGACCAGGTTGACGTCGTGCCCGCCGCCCTGGCCGGAGCTGGCGGTGGAGCAGCCGGCCGCCAGGGCGATCACGGCGGCCGTCAGCGCCGCGGTCCGGGCTGGTCGGATCAGGGGTCGCAGCTTCATCACAGGCCTCCCTCGACTGGTTCAGATTAGTCTACTTAATCGATCGAGATTGTAAAGTAAATGATTGAGAGGAGGGCTCGGCACTCTTCTCGCGCTCTCCACCCGGTCGGGGAGACCCCGACACCCCCGGATCAGAAGGGCGGGCAGCGTGGGCCGGTGCCGCCTGCGGAGTCTTGCCGGGCAACCCGGTACCAGCCGGACAGGCGACCACTTACGGGCCTGCAAACCCGTGGTACGAAAGGGACTCCGGGCCCTAGGCTGCCGTCGTGTCCGATCTCCCCGAACTCTATGTGGCCTTCGACGTCGAGGCGGACGGTCCGATCCCCGGTCCGTACAGCATGCTCTCGTTGGGCATGGCCGTGGCCGGTCGTCCCGACCTGACCTTCTACACGGAACTGCGGCCGATCTCCGACGACGTCGTACCGGCGGCGCTGGCCGTGTCCGGCCTGGACCGGGACCGGCTGCTGCGGGAGGCACCGACCCCGGAGGACGCGATGCGGTCCGCGGCGCGCTGGATCCACGACCTGCGCCGGATCGGCCGGCCCGTCTTCCTCGCCGCCCCCGCCGTCTTCGACGGCATGTTCGTGCACTGGTACTTCCTGCGGTTCACCGGCAGGAGCCCGTTCAGCCCGACCGGCGCCGGCATCGACCTGCGCAGCTACTGGATGGGGCTGACCGGCTGCGAGTGGTCCGCCACCCGCAAGGTCGCGATCATCCGCGCGCTCGGCCTCACCGGGCTCACGCACACCCACCACGCGGGTGAGGACGCCGCCGAACTCGCCGAGGTCTTCGCCGCCGTCATGGCCGGCCGGGACCGGCACGGCCCGTCCACCACCGGAGCACCGGCCGACGAGCCGCCCGCGCCCTGACCGGCCGGGCAGTCTCGGCCCGGTCGCGGGCCCGGCTCCCGGGCGGACCGTCACCCTGGCCCGCGGCGGCCGGGCACCCGTTGATCAGCCGGTGGGCAGCGGTAGCCAGTCGCTCGACGTGGTGGTCTCGGCCAGCCGGTCGGCCACCGGCTCGACCCCGATGCCGGGACCGGTCGGTACCCGCAGATGGCCGTCCGCCAGCCGGAACGGTGCGGTGATGTCGGCGGTGAAGTACCGCTCGGACGCGGAGGTGTCGCCGGGCAGGGTGAAGCCGGGCAGCGCGGCCAGCGCCACGTTCGCCGCCCGCCCGATCCCGGTCTCCAGCATGCCGCCACACCAGACCGGCACCTGGTGCGCGGCGCACACGTCGTGGACGCGGCGGGCCTCCAGGAACCCGCCCACCCGGCCCGGCTTGACGTTGACGATCGAGCAGGCGCCGAGCGCGATCGCGTCGGCCGCGTCCACCGCCGAGCCGATCGACTCGTCCAGGCAGATCGGGGTACGCAGCCGCCGGGCCAGCGCCGCATGACCGCGCAGGTCACCGGCCGCCAGTGGCTGCTCGATCTGCACCAGGTCGAAGTCGTCCAGCCGGGCGAGCAGCCGCGCGTCGGCCGGCGTGTACGCGGCGTTCGCGTCGACCTGGAGGGTCAGCTCGTCGCCGAACCGTTCCCGGACCGCCCGGACCGGCTCGACGTCCCACCCCGGCTCGATCTTGAGCTTGATCCGCAGGTACCCCTGCGCCCGGTACGCGTCGACCGCGTCGAGCAGCTCGGGGACGGAGTCCATGATGCCGACGGACACTCCGCACGGCACCCGGTCCCGTACCGCCCCCAGGTGGGTGGCGAGCGACTCGCCGCGCGAGCGCAGCTCGGCGTCCAGTACCGCGGCCTCCAGCGCCGCCTTCGCCATCCGGTGCCCCTTCACCGGGGCGAGGGCCGGACCGACCGCGGCCGCGGTCACCTCACCGCACCGGGCGAGCGCGGGCACCAGGAACCGACGCAGCACGTCGGCGCAGCCGTCCACGTACTCCTCCGAGTACAGCGGGGACTCGTCCGCGACGCACTCGCCCCAACCCTCCGCGTCGGCGCCGACCACGCGGACCAGCAGCACGTCCCGCGCCACGGTCGTACCGAAGGAGGTGCGGAACGGTGCCACCAGTGGCATCGCGACGCGCCGCAGCTCCACGCCGGTCAGTCTCATCCGGTCCCCCTCCGTACGACGTAGCAGCCTTCCCGGGCGAAGCCGGTGACCACGGCGCCGTCCGCGAGCAGCCCACCGAGCACGTCGCGCAGCGCGTGCCGCCAGGCCAGCGCGCGCCGCGGCTCGACCGCCCGCAGAGCCTCCACATCGGACGGTACGCCCACCAGTACCGTGGCCGCGTCCGTGTCGGTGACCACGGGGCCGCCGGAGGCGTCGGCGGCCAGGACCGTCCCGGCGCCCGTGGCCAGCAGATCCGCGCGCCGCAACGGATCCGGCCGGCCCAGGCAGGCCCGGTCCACGGCCGGGTCCGTCAGCCGCCACTCGACCACCAGCCGGTCGCTCTCGTCGCCTGCGTTGATCCCGTCGGTCATCGCGCCGTAGAACTCGGCCAGGTAGGTGCGTGGCCGGGCGGCGAGCTTGCTGAGGTTGAAGTACGCGTTGCGGCCGACGAGCGGGTCGAACGTCCAGCTGATCCGGTCCAGCGCGTGATCGAGCGCCCACGCCCGCTGGTGCAGCTTCAGCGCGAACCCGACGTGGCGCGTCCGCGCCTCGGCGCCGACGCCGGCCGCGTGCGAGTGCAGCTCCCAGTGCCGGGGCGTACCGGGCACCGCACGGTGGTCGGTATCGGCGCCGGCATGAACGCTGGCATCGCCGTCGGGATCGGCACTGGGATCGGCGGCCTCGCCGTTCGTCATGCCGAGGAAACCGACGCAGCCACCGACGAGGGTGTCCCCGTGGTACGCGGCGCTCACGTAGTTGCCCGCGTACGCGAGCGCCCGCAGTACCACCGGGGTCAGGTCCGAGTGGTCCGCGTCCTCCTGCCACACCCGGGAGAACAGCGCACAGAGCCGGCCGAGTTCGGCCGGTTCCGCGATCGTCCGTACCGTGACCCCGGCCGCCCGCGCCGCCGCGTCGGCGGCGGCCCGGGCAGCCC
>JBAUUM010000882.1:0-3176 GCA_049582705.1 Actinocatenispora sp. | reverse complement strand
GTGGGTGAGGGTGGTGTGCCGGTGCCCCGCGCCCGCGCTGCGTACCGCGTGCGCCAGGGCGCGCCGCGAACCGACCAGCACCACCAGCCGGCGGGCCCGGGTCACGGCCGTGTACAGCAGGTTGCGGTGCAGCATCTGCCAGGCGCCCACCGTGACGGGCACCACCACCGCCGGATACTCGGAGCCCTGCGACCGGTGGATCGTCAGCGCGTACGCGTGGGCCAGCTCGTCCAGTTCGCCGAACTCGTAGTCGATGCTCTCGTCCTCGTCGGTCAGCACGGTCAGCTGCTGGTCCTCGACGGACATCGCGGTGACCCGTCCGACCGTACCGTTGAACACGCCACCGGCGCCCTTCTCGTAGTTGTTGCGCAACTGGACGACCTTGTCACCGACCCGGAAGACCCGCCCACCGGCGCGGCGCTCCGGCCCGCCGTCCGCGCCCGGGGTCAACGCCTCCTGCAGCAGGGCGTTCAGGTTCGCCGCACCGGCCGGTCCCCGGTGCATCGGTGCCAGTACCTGGATGTCGCGTACCGGGTCGAGGCCGAAGCGTTCCGGCATCCGGCGGGTCGCCACGTCCACCACGAGTTCCGCGGTCGGTTCGCTCTCCTCGCAGGCGAACAGGAAGAAGTCGGCCAGCCCGTCGGTCACCGGCGGCTCACCGCGGTTGATCCGGTGCGCGTTGGTCACCACGCCCGACCGGGCCGCCTGCCGGAACACCTCGGTCAGCCGCACCCGCGGCACCCGCTCGGCGGCCAGCAGGTCGCGCAGCACCTCGCCGGCGCCGACCGACGGGAGCTGGTCCGGGTCGCCGACCAGCAGCAGGTGCGCCCCGTCGGGTACGGCCTTCACCAGCCGGTTGGCCAGCAGCAGGTCCACCATGGACACCTCGTCGGCGACGATCAGGTCGGCGTCCAACGGGTTGTCCCGGTCGTACGCGGCGTCGCCGCCGGGCCGCAGCTGCAACAGCCGGTGGATGGTCGCCGCCTCGTGACCGGCCAGTTCGGACAGTCGTTTGGCGGCCCGACCGGTCGGGGCCACCAGCAGCACCTTCGCCCGGCGCGCGAGGGCCAGCGCCACCACGGACGCGACGGTGAAACTCTTGCCGCAGCCGGGACCGCCGGTCAGTACCGACAGCCGCGAGGTCAGCGCCAGCCGCACCGCGTCGCGCTGCTGCTCGGCGAGTTCGGCGCCAGTGTGCTCGCGCAGCCACGACAGCGCACGATCCCAGTCCACTGTGGAGAATCCGGCCAACCGGTCGGCGTCGGCGTGCAGCAGCCGCAGCAACCCGTTGGCGAGCGAGATCTCGGCGCGGTGGAACGGGGGCAGGTAGACCGCGCGTACCGTGACCGGCCGGCCGTCCGGGTCGGTGCCCGGTACCTCCTCGCGGACCACGCCCTCCTCCGCGGCGAGTTCGGCGAGGCAGTCGCGGATCAGTACCGCGTCGACGTCGAGGATCTTGCGCGCCGCGACCACCAGCCTCGGCTCCGGCAGGAAGCAGTGCCCGTCGTCGGCCGCCTCCGACAGCGTGTACACCAGCCCGGCCCTGACCCGCTGCGGCGAGTCGTGCGGGATGCCGACCGCCTGCGCGATCGTGTCGGCCGTCCGGAAGCCGATCCCGAACACCTCGGCGGCGAGCCGGTACGGCTCCTCGCGCACGGTCCGGATCGAGTCGTCGCCGTAGGACCTGAAGATCCGCACGGCGAGGCTGGTGGACACCCCGGCCCCCTGCAGGAAGACCATGACCTCCTTGATGGCCTTCTGCTCCTCCCAGGCTGCGACGATCCGCGCGGTGCGCTTGGGACCCAGGCCGGGCACCTCGTCCAGCCGCACCGGCGTGTCCTCGATGACGGTCAGCGCCTCCGCGCCGAACTGCGCCACGATCCGCTCCGCCAGCTTCGGACCGATCCCCTTGACCAGACCGGAACCGAGGTAGCGCCGGATGCCCTGCACGGTCGCCGGCAGCACCGTGGTGTACGACCAGACCTCGAACTGCCGGCCGTACTTCGGATGCGACGTCCAGCGGCCGGACAGCCGCAGCGACTCGCCGGGCTGCGCGCCCAGCAGCGGACCGACGGCGGTGAGCAGTTCGTCACCGCGGGGCGGCGCGACCCGGGCGATCGTGTAGCCGGTCTCGGCGTTGGCGTACGTGATCCGCTCCAGCACCGCGTCCAGTACCGACGGGGGGCCGGACCGTTCCGCGGCACCGGTCCGCCCCGCGGTTGCGAGCTGCCCGTCAGCCATGGTCCCGATGGTACGAACACCGCCCGACACGCCGACCCGGGCCACCGGCGACAGCTCGGCGACGGTGGCGGACCGCATGTCAGGCCAGGATGTCCTCCAGGACCGGGCCGAGCCGGCGGTTGAGCGCCGCCATGGTCGCCCGCACGGTGCACTGCCGGGCGTCGCCGGTCACCACGGCCGAGCCGACGAGCCGCTCCGCGCTGTCGCCGGCCATGAGCACCAGTACCACCACGACCACCCGGCACGGTCCGGCCGTGACCACGTCCACGTGTTCCACGGCGCACCGGGCCCGACCGGCGGCGAGTACGTCGACGGCGTCGGTGGTGGCCTGCGCGGCGACCCGGAGCAGGAACGGGTCGAGGGCGGGGCCACCGGCCCGACCGACCGCGCGTACCCCGTCGGCGGCGAGGCAGACCTCCACCGCACACTCCGCCCCGGCGGTGGCCACCTGGATGCGCTCGATGACCGCCCGTGGCGCGCCCGTCCGGGCACCGTCGCTGTCCGTGGGCCAGCTCAGGCCGTTGCCCGCGGGACGCTTGTCGATCTCGGAATGGTCCCGGGTCTCCTCGTCGGCGCCGAACTCCCCGGCCGCCGCGACCGCGAGCCGGGTGTCCGCGCCGAACCGGGAGCGCAGCGCGTCGCTGGCCGCCGCGGTGATCTGCTCGGCGTCGGCGTCCTCGGCCACGTCCAGCCGGACGGTACGGCCGCCCGCCGAGTCGGTGCGCAGGTCGGCCGCCCGTACTCCAGGAACGTCCCGGACCGCGGCGAGCACGCTCTGCGCGTCCGGCCGGCTCGTCGACGATGGCTGCGTCGCGGCGACCTGGCCGCCGGTCGACGGGCGCGGCGGCACCGCGGGCTGGATCCCCGTCGGTTCGTCGGAGTCGGACGGCACGCGCTGCCGGCCGGCGCGTGCCTCGGCCTGACCGGGCTGCGGC
>JBAUUM010000881.1:0-1631 GCA_049582705.1 Actinocatenispora sp. | reverse complement strand
GCCCCAAACGATGTTGAACGTCGTGACCCCCCAAGACAGGGCGTCCACAAATTTGACGTTTCAGCCGCACGCCCCTCACTGCACCAATCACTCACGCCCCAAAGACTTCTGGGGGGTGTCGGGGGCTCTGCCCCCGACCGGGTGGAGAGCGCGAGAGGAGGGCGGAGCCCTCTTCTCGCCATCAACGGCGCGAAGCGCCGACCCCCGCCCGCCGCAGGCACTTCAGGTGACACACAAAGTACAGAAGGTAAAGGCGCTGACCGACCTGCCGCCCCAGCAGGTACACCCCGCACACCAGTTGGCCACGGTTCCTACGATCGAAGCGGGTACACCGCTGACCGAGGAAGGCCCCACTCCCCGTGACCAGTCCCCACCACGCCGGTTTCGCCATCGGCATCGACCTCGGCACGTCCAACACGGTGGCGGTGCTGCGTTCTCCCGACGGGCGCACCCGCCCGCTGCTGTTCGATGGTCAGCCGATCATGCCGTCCGTGGTGTGCCTGGACGAGTCGGGCCGGCTGCACGTCGGCCGCGACGCCCAACGGATCGCCCAGCTCGACCCGGCCCGCTGCGAGCCCAACCCGAAGCGGCGGATCGACGAGCGGGCGGTGCTGCTCGGCGACCGTGAGGTTCCCGTCGTCCATCTGCTCGCCGCGATCCTCAAGGCGATCGCCGACAAGGCCGTCGAGACGGTCGGCTTCCTGCCGCAGGCCGCGTTGACCCACCCCGCGGCCTGGGGGCAGACCCGCCGCGCCGCGCTGCTGGAGGCGGTACGGCTGGCCGGCTGGCCGCCGGTTCGCCTGGTGCCCGAGCCCATCGCCGCCGCCCGCTACTTCGCCGAGGTACTGCGCCGTCCCGTCCCGGTCGGGGCGTCGATCGCGGTCTTCGACTTCGGCGGCGGCACGCTGGACGTCGCCGTGGTCCGTAACGAGGACCCCGCCGACCCCCGCCTCGCCGGGCGGAGCAGCTTCACGGTGTCCGGTTCCGGCGGCGACGAGAGCCTCGGCGGTCTGGACCTCGACGACGTGCTCGTGCGACATGTCGGCCAGCTGATCGAGACCTCCCACCCGCAGATCTGGCAGCACCTCGCCCAGCCGCAGTCGACCGCGGACCGCCGCTACCGGCGGCTGTTCTGGGAGGACGTGCGGGGGGCCAAGGAAATGCTGTCCCGGTCCACGACGGCACCGGTACCGGTGCCCGGCGTCGATCATGCCGTGCACATGACGCGCGACGAACTGGAACGGCTGACCGGGCCGCTGCTGGACCGGGCGGTGGGCGTCACGCTCGACACCGTCTCGCGGGCCGGCCTGCGCGCCGACCAGCTCGCCGGGATGTTCCTGGTGGGCGGCTCCAGCCGGGTGCCGCTGGTCGCGCGGATGCTGCACTCCCGGCTCGGCGTCGCGCCGACCGTGCTGGAGCAGCCCGAACTCCCGGTCGCGGAGGGTGCCCTGGCCGAGCTGGTCCCGCAGGTCGAGCCGGCGCCGACCGTCCAGTTCGGCGGCATGCCGGCGCCCGTGTCAACGGCACCCACCAGCGGCGGCGTCCCGGGCGCCGGGGACCCGACCGTCGCCATGCCGGCGAGCGGCGGCCCGGCGGGTGGCCCGCACGGCCCGGTCGGTGCCGTACCGGTC
>JBAUUM010000880.1:0-2523 GCA_049582705.1 Actinocatenispora sp. | reverse complement strand
CCCCGGACCGGTTGGTCGCCACCGCGACGGAACGCTTCGGCGGCCTGGACGGCGCGCTGATCTCGGTCGGCGGGCCACCGCCGGCCACCGCCGGCGGCGCCACCGACGAGGCCTGGCGGGCCGCCTTCGAGAGCGTCTTCCTCGGCGCGGTACGTGCCTCGCGGGTACTGGCCGGCGCGCTCACCGACGGCGGCGCCATCGGACTGGTGTTGTCCTCGTCGGCCCGCTCCCCGATCACCGGGCTGGGCATCTCCAACGGCCTGCGGCCCGGGCTCGCCATGGTCGCCAAGGACATGGCGGACGAGTACGGGCCGCGCGGCGTCCGGCTGTTCGGGCTGCTGCCGGGGCGGATCGCCACCGACCGGATCCTGGACCTGGACAGCGGCAACGAGGCGGTGGCCGAGGCGCAGCGGGCGGCGATCCCGCTGCGTCGGTACGGCACACCCGACGAGTTCGGCCGGGTCGCGGCGTTCCTGCTGTCCCCCGCAGCGAGCTACGTGACCGGCAGCCTGCTCGCCGTCGACGGGGGCGCGCTGCGCTCCCTGTGAGCACCCGCGGCCGGGGTCACTCCCCCCGGCCGGCCAGGTCGGCGATCCGCCGGGTCTGCGCCTCGCGCTCGGCGAGCAGCTGGTCGTCCACGCTGCGCGAGCCCGCCTGGGCCAGCAGCGCCTTGGTCTCGCTGACCGCGGCCCGGGGCGCGGCCAGTACGGCGGCCACGAGGTCGCGGGTCGCCTGGTCCAACTCGTCGCGCGGCACCCGCAGCGTCGCCAGGCCCAACCGGTCCGCCTCGGCGGCGCCGACCCGACGTCCGGTCACGCAGATCTCCAGGGCGTGGCTGTACCCGACCAGCTCCACCAGTCGCCTGGTGCCGCCGAGGTCGGGGACCAGCCCCAGGGTGGTCTCCGCCATCGCCAGCTGTGCGTCGTCGGTCAGGATGCGCAGGTCACAGGCCAGTGCCAGCTGGAAGCCGGCGCCCACCGCGTGCCCGGAGACCGCGGCCACCGAGATGATGTCGGGACGGTGCAGCCAGCTGAACGCCTCCTGGTAGCCGGCGATGAGCCGGAGACACTCGTCCGTCGGGAGCTGGGCCATCTCCGGGAACGACGGGCCACCGTCCATCGCCTCACCGCGCAACGCCGAGGTGTCGAGACCGGCGGAGAACCCCCGTCCCTCCCCGCGTACGACCACGACGCGCACATCGCCGGTCAGTTCGCCGGCGATGGCGCGCAGCCGTGCCCACATCGCCGGGGTCTGTGCGTTGTACGCTTCGGGCCGGTTCAGGGTCACGGTGGCCACGCCACCGTCCACCGTCATCAACACATCGGTTTCTGCGGGCATCGTGCTCCTCCGGTCCGCTCGACGGGCAGAGAGGACACGGTACCGGGCGACGATGAGGACACGATCCGCTGGCCGACCGACGCCGCGCCGACCGGTGCGAGGTCGCCCCGCCCGCGGATGGGGAGCGACGTCCGTGCGTGTTGAGGAGCAGATGCCGGCTGGTCGCTGCCGCGGGCCGGCCAACCGGCAGGGTTCAGTTCTTCTTCCGACGGCGCGCGCCGCCGCGCTGGCGCAGTTGCACGCCCGACTCGGTCAGCACGCGGTGGATGAATCCGTAGGAGCGACCGGTGGACGCGGCAAGCGAACGGATGCTTTCCCCGCCGTTGTAGCGCTTGACCAGGTCCTTCGCGAGCGTCTGGCGTTCGGCGCCGACGATCCGCCGCCCCTTCTCCGTGCTGGTGCCAGTGGCAGCCATATCGATCCCTCACGTTTCACGGTGAGTGGTCCGACGGCCCCCATTGGACCGTCATGAACGATCATGCGGCACCGGTGCCCCTCCCGCCAACCGAACACGCAGGTACTGTCGCCTACCCGATACCGTGGTCGGCCGTGGCGGACACGGATCGACGCGCTCTGGGCGGACATCAGTTGCGGGATCTCCTCACCTGGCTGGCGCTCGTTTCGGTGGGAATGCCGGCCGTACTGCTCACCGCCCGTTATGTCGCATTGGGTACCCGGGCGGCCCCGTTCCTGGGCCACTACCGGTTCGCGCCCAGCCCGTGGCTGCTGGCCGCCGCCGCGGTCGCGGTCGGCACCGTGGTGACCGCGTGGCGGGCCGGGCGCCACTCCGTCGACCAGGGCCTCGGGCCGCCCCGGTTCTGGGTGGTGCAGGCCCTCGCTTACCTGGTCGGCCTCGCCTGGACCCTGCTGCTCGGTGCCGGGACTGCTTTCGGCGGGCGGCTCGACGACACCGGCGCCGTCAGCGGAGGGGCCTGGCGCTATCTCGTCACCTTTCCACGCGATCACGCCGAAGCCGCCCACGGCCACCCGCCCGGGCCCGCCCTACTGGTCTGGGCGCTTCACCAGGCCGGCCTCACCGGGCCGACGTCCGGGGCGGTGGTGGTGACGGCGCTCGGCGCGCTGGGCATCCCGCTGCTGCTGGGTGCCGCCCGCAACCTGTGCGGCGACCTGGCCGCCCGCCGGTACGCACCGGTCCTCGCGCTCGCGCCCTCCGCCGTGTTCCTG
>JBAUUM010000879.1:0-8783 GCA_049582705.1 Actinocatenispora sp. | reverse complement strand
GCCACGCTGCCCGCAGCCGCACCGCCGGCCCTGCCAGTCCACGACCAGGTGCCCGGGCTCGCCACCGTTGCCCGCGGCGCCCCGACGCAGCCGCCCGTCCAGGACGATCCCGCCGCCGACCCCGGTCGACACGGTCAGGTACACCAGATCGGACGCGTCGCGCCAGCCACCCCAGCGGTACTCGCCGAGCGCGCCGGCGCTGCCGTCGTTCTCCAGGTAGGCGGGCAGGCCGAGCGCGTCGCGCAGCAGCGGCACCAGCGGCACGTGGTCCCAGCCGGGCAGTCCGGGCGGGCCGAGAATGGTGCCGGTGCGGGGATCCAACGGCCCGCCGCAGCCGACCCCCACGGCCGACACCGGCCCGGGCGCCTCGTCGAGCACCGCCCGCGCCAGCCCGAGCAGCCGGTCCAGGACGTCCGCCGGGCCACGGTGCACCTCGGTCGGCGACCGCCGGTACGCCTCGACGGTGCCGGCCGGGTCCACCACGCCAGCCGCCAGCTTGGTGCCGCCGATGTCGAGGCCGAGCACCCGCGGCACGTCGGCCCCGCCCCCGTCGGGTGCTCCCAGGGTCCGATCCAGTTCCGTGGTCACCGTGCTCCCCGTGTCGCCCCGCGGTACCCGCGCATGCTCACTTTCCCCCGGTGGTGGAGATGCCCTGGATGAAGTATCGCTGCGCGAAGGCGAACACGGCGATCATCGGCAGGGTCGCGATGAGGCTGCCGGCGACGACGACCTCCCAGTGGAACTCGCCGTTCTGGCCGAACTGGTCGACGATGACCTTCAGGCCCCGCGGAATCGTGTACAGGTTCTCGTCCTGCAGGTAGATCAGCGGTTTCATCAGGTCGGTCCAGCTCGCCTGGAGTTCGAACACGAACACGATGATGAGCGCGGGCCGGGCCAACGGCGCCGCGATCCGACGGAACAGGCCGAGGTACGAGCACCCGTCGAGCCGCGCCGCCTCGAACAGTTCCCGCGGGATGCCCAGGAAGAACTGCCGGAGCAGGAAGATGTAGAACGCCGACCCGGTGAGGTTCTGCGCCCACAGCGGCACCTGCGTGTTGACGAACCCCAGGTCGTTCCAGATCAGGTAGACCGGGATCATGGTCACCGCGCCGGGCAGCATCATGGTGGCCAGTACCAGTCCGAACAGCGGACCGCGGCCCCGGAAGCGGAAGTACGCGAAGCCGAACGCGACGAGGGCGCTGGAGACGGTGACCGTCACCGCCGCGCTCAGCCCGACGACGACGCTGTTGAGCAGCCAGGCCAGCACGGGCGCGGCGTGCCACACCGTGACGAAGTTGTCGAACTGGACGTGCTCCGGGATCAGCCGGTTGTCGAACACCTCGTCGCGCGGCTTGAGCGACGCGCTCACCAGCCACACCAACGGGTAGAGGAACAGTACGGCGAAGAGGCTCAGGGTGGCGAACCACACGACCCGGGTCCAGCGTGGCCGCCGTCGTCCGGTCCGCACCGACGCGGCGCCGTGCCCGGGCCGCGGCGCCGGGGGATCGCCCGCCGGGTCGGTCCCGTCGCTCGTCACCGACCCGCCGGTCGGCGTCGTCTGCACCATCAGTCCCGGCCCCCCTCGTAGTAGACGAACCGGCCGCCGACCTTCATCTGGATCACCGTGATCACCATGATGATCACGAAGAGCAGCCAGGCCAGCGCGGAGGCGTATCCCATGTGCAGGAACTGGAACGCCTGCTGGAACAGATAGATGACATAGAACAGCGCGGCGTCGCTGGAGTACGTGCGCTGGTTGGCGTTGCCGTAGAACATGGTGAACGCCTGGTCGAACGTCTGCAGCGAGTGGATGGTCAGCACGATCGTGGTGAAGAAGACCGCCGGGCTGATCATCGGCAGCGTGACCCGGCGGAACTGGGTCCATGCGCCGGCCCCGTCGATGGCGGCCGCCTCGTACAGGTTGACCGGCACGTCACGCAGCGCCGCCAGGTAGATCACCACGGTGCCGCCGACACCCCACACCGTGGTGAGTACCAGGCTGGGCTTCATCCACGCCGGGTCGGTGGTCCAGTTCGGACCGTGCACCCCGACCAGCGACAGCGCGTCGTTGACCAGACCGTTGTTCCCGTTGAGCAGCAGCAGGAACAGCGCGCCGACGGCCACCGGCGGAGTCATCACCGGCAGGTAGTACACAGTGCGGAAGAAGCCCGCAGCGCGACCGACCCGCAGCAGCAGCATCGCCAGTACCAGCGCCACGACGATCGACATCGGCACGTTGAGCGCCGCGTAGACCAGCGTGTTGGACAGCGCCCTGGCCACCTTCGGGTCGCTGAACAGCTGCTGGTAGTTGGCCAGCCCGACGGACTTCGGCGAGTTGATCGTGCTGTAGTCGGTGAACGACAGGACGAAGCTCGCCACCATCGGGCCGGCCGTGAAGACCAGGAAACCGACGATCCACGGCGACAGGAACAGGTACGCCGCCCGCCCCTCGGACCGTGCCCGGCCCCCCTTCCGGGACGGACGCAGCCGCGTCCAGGACCGGGCCGGTACCGCGTCACCGTCGCCGGTCACGTCAGTTCCCCGCGCTCTGGTACGCGCTCAAGGCGTCCTGCTGCGCCTTCCTCATCGCGGCGGCCGGCTTCTGCTGGCCGGTCAGCACCCGGTTCACCGCGGCCATCCAGGCATCGTTGATCTCGCTGCCGGCCCGCGACGCCGGTACCGCGACCGCGTAGTCCTGGGCGGTGTAGTACGCCTTGATCGCCGAGTCCAGGCCCGGCTTGCCGGTGGGCTTGACGTACCTGGCGCGGATCTTCGTGTCCGCCTCCTTGTTGCCCGTGTACAGGCCGGTGTTCGGCTCGCCGCTCTTGTCGACGGTCTTCTGCCGCGCCGCTGCCGCGGCCATCCAGGTGCTGGTCTCGGTCATCGTCCGGACCCAGGTGCACGCGGCGTCGGGGTTCTTGGCACCCTTGGGCACCACCCAGGCCGAGCCGGTCTCGAACGTCGTAGGCCTGCCGTGCTTGTCCAGGAACGGTGTGCCGCTGATGTCACCGGAGCTGCCGGCCTCTGCCAGAACGTTGAGATACCAGCTCTCCCAGGGGAACGCACCGACCTGACGCTCGGCGATCTCGTTCTTCTTGCCGAACAGGTCCCAGGTGTCGCGGAACGCCTTGAACGCCGACCAGCCGCCCTGCTCGTTGATCAGGCTCACCGCGTACGACAGGGCCTGGACCACCTTGGGGTCGTCCAGGTTGGGCCTGCCGTCGGGGGTGACCAGGCTGGCGCCGTTCGCGGCCGTCCACATGGGCAGGAACTCGGGCAGCTTGGGGTCGAAGCCGATGCGCCTGACCTTGCCGCCGGAGACGGTGGACAGTTTCTTCGCCGAGGCCGACAGCGTCGCCCAGTCGGCGGTGCTGAGGTCGTCGGCGGTCAACCCGGCCTGCTTGAGGACGGGGTCGCTCATCAGCACGATCCGGGTCAGGTAGAACTCCGGGATGCCGTACACGTGGCCGGAGAGCGTGACCTCCTGCATCGCGGGGGTGCGGAAGTTGCCGGTGTCGACGTGTTGCTTGGAGATGCACTTGTCGAGCGGCTGGATCGCGCCCTTCGCGGCGTAGGTGCCGACGTCCTTGCGGTCCATGTACACCACGTCCGGCACGTTGCCGCTGGACACCGCGCTGAGGAACTGCTGCGGATCGAACCCGCCCTTGGACATCTTGAGGGTGATCTTCTTGTTCTGGTCCTTGAAGACCTGGACGCGGGAGGTGGCGACCTCGTCGCCGGGGTTGAACCCCATGGTCTTCAGCGTGCCGGTGCCACCCTCGGAGTCCGAGGACGACCCGACACCGCCGCACGCGGACAGTGCCACGGTGGCCACGGCGCCGGCGAGCAGCGCCAGCGGCAAGCGCCGACGGAACATTCGTGCTCCTCTCGAACGGCCCCGCGGCGTTCGCGGCGCACGTCACGGCGACAGGGTGTGTCGCGGTGCGGCGGGTCGGGTCTCCCGACCGCGGCTCGCCTGATGTGGCAACGTTGCCACATGCGCAGGACAGTAGAATGACCGCCTGCTCGCGTCAAGGGATCCGGCGCGTCCGGCGCCTGGTGGTATCCCTGACTCGACCGTGCGTGTCGGTCCCGCGACGCCCGGCCTTCATCCTGGCGATCGGTCCCGCGACGCCCGGCCTTCATCCGGGCGATCGGTCCCGCGACGCCCGGCGGACCCTCGCCCAGATGTCCCGCAGGGTCGCGTAGTCCGCCTCCGTCATCGGCTCACCACCCACCGAGTCCACGAAGTACAGCGACGGCACGCCGAACCCCGGGGCCGCGTCGCGCCACGAGCGCCACTGGCAGAGGTCCGGCATCGGCCAGCCGTCGGTGTCCACCGGCAGCTGTGGGCACGCCGCGGCCGCGACCCGGCCCCGGAAGCTCATGTGGTCCGCCAGCCAGGAGCGTTGATCGGGCGCGTCGGTGAACAGGGCGTCGTTGAGCCGGATCATGTCGGTGACGTCCGCGAAGGCCGGATTCACCGCGTGCGTGACGACCAACGCGTCCGGCCGTACCGACTTCGCCGTCCGGTACACGATCTCCAACTGGCGGTGCAGCAGCTCGGCACCCCAGCGCGGCCCGTGGTGACGCAGGCTCGCCCCGCTGGGCGTACGCGCGGTGAAGTCCACCTTCAGCCCGTCCGCGGCCAGCCCGTCGTCGGACAGCATGTGCCGCACGGCGTCCTCGATCACCGCCTGGCCGTCCGGGGCGTCCGGGTCCAACGTCACCGGACGCCCGGTCGCGTCCCGTACGCAGGCCGACAGCGGCGCACCCTCCGGGTCCCACGCCTTCCACCACAGCAGGACCCGTTGGCCGGCCGCGTGCCGTTCGGCGATCCAGCCCCGCAGGTCCGGCCACTTCTCCGGATCGGGTCGACACGTGGCGTACCGCTGCTGCCACTTGTCGTCGACGGTGATCACGCCCGGGTGCAGCCCGTGGCCCGCCAGCGCGGCCAGGAAGTCGTCGTAGTACTGCTGGGTGGCCAGCGCCTGCGGCCGGGCACCCTCCCGGTCGGCCACCTCGCACTGCGCGCCCCAGCCGCAGAACAGCGGCTCTCGCCACCAGCCCGGGCCCCCGGGCCGCTCGGCCGGCAGCAGAGCGCGCCGCCGCAACGCCCGCCGGTGCCGGTCGAGCGCCGCGTACGCGTCGCCGGAACCGAACGACAGCAGCACCTCGGGCGGCTCGAAGGTGCCGGACACCTCGGTCTGCCCCTCGTAGTCCAGGCGCAGGCTGAAGCCGTCGGTGACCGGCAGGTAGTGCAGGCTGGTGAAGTTCTGGCCGCCCGCGGCGGGCGCGATACCCAGTGCCAGCCAGTCACCGGCCGGCAGCCGCTCCGGCGACTGCCGCCGCTCCCGCGACACCGCGAAACACCACGGGGCGGGGGTGAACAGCCACCGGCCCACGCCCGGTTCGCCGCCCTCACCGACCACCCCGATGGTGGCCGGCTCCACCGCCGGGCGGGCCAGCCGGGTCGGATGGTCCGGGTTGGGCGACAGGACGGTACGCAGTCCACTGCCGCTGGGCAGGAACCCGCTGGGCGGGCGCCACCCGCCGAGCAGGTGCACCGCGGTGGGCCGACCGGTCCCGGTCACCGTGGTGCGTACCGTGATCTCGTCCTCGGCGCAGTGCAGTACCGTGCGCCGGCTCTCCCAGCGGGAACTGGTGGCCGTGACCGTGACCCGCAGGCCACCGTCGACCGTGTCGGCGGCGATCCCGGTGACCTCGACCGTCTCGTCCGGCCCGTCCAGACAGTCCACCGAGGACAGCAGGCGCAGGTCGGCCAGGTGCCGACCGGTCGGATCCGTGATCTGCGCGGTCAACCGCCGCTCGACGAAACGCAGCCGGTACCACGCGGTGACGTGTTCGGCCTCGACCGGTGCTGTCGGGGAGTTCATCTGCGGCGGCTCCGTCGTTCGTCAGGGTCGGTGTCGCGCGCGGTGCCCGGCGATGATCCGCGCGTAGCAGTGCGCGCTGTCCTTCACGGTGCGACGCTGGGTGGCATAGTCCACATGCACCAGACCGAACCGCGGCCCGTAGCCCATCGCCCACTCGAAGTTGTCCATCAGCGACCAGTGCAGGTACCCCTCCACCGGCACGCCGAGCTGGATGGCCCGCGCGACGGCGGTCAGGTGCCCGCGCAGGAACGCGGACCGGCCGTGGTCGGGCACCCGTCCCGCGTCGTCCGGTCCGGTGTCGAACACGCCGCCGTTCTCGGTGATGAGCATCGGCACGTCGCCGTAGTCGCGGCGCAGCCGCACCAGCAGGTCGGTGAGGCAGTCCGGGACGATCTCCCAACCGATGCCGCTGACCGGTACGCCCGGCGCGGCGGGCAGTACCGCCCACGGGAACCTCCCGTCGGAGCCGTCCCGGCCGCGCTCCACCGCGCGGATCACCCGGCGGGTGTAGTAGTTGACGCCGAGGAAGTCGCTGGGTGTGGCGATGACATCCAGGTCGCCGTCGGCCACGCAGTCCAGCGGATCGGCCACCAGCCGCCGGTAGTGTTCGAGCGTGTCCTCCGGGTACCCGCGGCCGAAGACCGGGTCCAGGAACCAGCGGTTGGCGTACCCGTCGGACCCCCACGCCGCCGCCCGGTCCGCCTCGCTGTCGCTGGCCGGGTAGCTCGGGAAGAGGCTGAACGCGACACCCGCGCGGCCCGGGCGGCCGCTGGCCCGCAACGCCCGCATGGCCAGGCCGTGACCGAGCAGCACGTGGTGGATCGCCCGCAGCGAGCGGGCCACGTCCGTCTCGCCGGGTGCGTGCATGCCCAACTGGTGGCCGAGCACCCCGATCACCCACGGCTCGTTCTGGGTGATCCAACAGTCCACCCGGTCGCCGAACGCCGCGAAGCACGCCTCCGCGTACTCACCGAACCGGTGCGCGGTATCCCGGGACACCCAGCCGTCCCGGTCCTGCAACGCCTGCGGCAGGTCCCAGTGGTACAGGGTGACGGCCGGCCGGATGCCCAGTTCCAGCAGTCGGTCGATGATCCGGTCGTAGAAGTCCCGGCCGGCGGGCGACAGCGGCACCGTGCCGTCGGGGCACAGCCTGGCCCAGGACAGCGAGAGCCGGTACGTGTCCAGGCCCAGCCCGGACATCAGGTCGAGGTCCTCACGCCACCGGTGGTAGTGGTCGCAGGCCACGTCGCCGGTGTCACCGTTCTCGGTACGTCCCGGGGTGTGGCTGAAGGTGTCCCAGATGGACGGCTTCCGTCCGCCCTCCGCGACACCGCCCTCGATCTGGTACGCCGAGGTCGACACGCCCCAGCGGAACCCCGCCGGGAACCGCGAGCCCAGCTCGGCGTCAGGCGTGGCCGTGCCCGTCACCACCCCGTCCGCCGACCGCTCGCCCGACACCAACTCACCCGTCACCGGATCCTCCGTCACTCGGTCACCGACACCGACTCGGTGCTCCGTGCAGGATGGCGGAAGCTGGCACGGTCCGCTGTCCGGCGGGTTGAGTACCGGTATGAGACGGGCAGGCCGGCGACGGGCGCCGAGGCACGGGCGCCGGGCTCATGCCAGGGCCTCCCGCCACGGCCGGGCGTACCGGTCGACGGTGGCGGCCAGCGCCCGCAGCCGCGGTACGGAACGTTCCCGCAGCGCCCGGGCGTGGTCGGGCTCCCGCACGACGTCCGACCAGACGGCCCGGCCGGCGAGGAAGCCGGAGGCGCCCGAGCGGCAGGCGATCTCCACCGCGTGCGGGAAGGCCGACAGCGGTACGCCCTGGGACAGCACGACCCACGGCACCGGTACCCGTCGGGTGATCCGCGCGCAGACCCGGCCGGTGGTGGCGTCGTCGGCCAGCCCCAGGCCGGGAACCTGCGCCTTGTACAGCGAGGGTCGCAGCGCGCCGAGCTCGGTGGCCGCGGTGACGATCTGCTCGTTCAACTCGTCCTGGTCCGGCGTGTCGGGGCGTACCACGCCCTCCAGCACGCTGGGCAGTCCGGCGGCGGCACAGGCCGCGACGAACCGTTCCGCGATCGCGAGCCGCCGGGACCGCCGGGCGTCGGGGCGCCACAGCAGCAGCAGCTTCAGCGCCGCGACACCCGCTCCGGCCGCGGCGTGCGGATCGACCGCCGGGTCGAGGTCGGTGTCCAGTACCGGCTGGCCCGGCTCTTGGTCCAGCGCGTCCATGGCCAGGATCAGGCCGCAGCCGTCCGGCAGGATCCGTCGCTCGACGACCTGCCGGTAGCCGTACCGCCGGTCGATGAGCAGCGCCGAGGCGTGTGGCCCGAGCGCCCGGGCGGCGGCGAGCTTGAAGCCGGTCAGCCGCTCGTCGGCGACCTCCTCCGGCGTGACGTCCGGGTCCGCCGGGTCGGTGGCCATCATGGTGCGCAGGCTCTCCCGCTGGTCCAGCGCGACCATGCCGAAGGCGCCGGACGGGCGGGCCAACCGGTCGAGCGTCGCGTTGCTGGCCATGGGGCCTCCGGATGCGGAGAAGGACCGGTCGCGGGCACGGCCGGCCGCCGGACAGTGGGTACTCTGGCAGGCCGACGGAATTTGTCAACAATCCGAACACTTTGTGCACCGGAACGAACAAAGCCGACCGTCGGGAGGGCCGGGATGACGGGGCCACCGCTGCGCTACACGGAGGCGGCCGCCCGGCGTCAGCGCATCGTGCGCCAGGTCCGCGAGACCGGCTTCACGGCCGCGGCGGCGCTGGCCCGGGAACTCGGCGTGCACCAGGTGACCATCCGCCGCGACCTGCGGCGGCTCGCCCAGGACGGGCTGGTGCGGCTGGTGCACGGCGGGGCGGGCCTGCCGCACGGCGCGACGCTGGGC
>JBAUUM010000878.1:0-4891 GCA_049582705.1 Actinocatenispora sp. | reverse complement strand
GCGCAGCGCCTGGCGCGGACCGGGTGCGCGCCGGCCGGCGTGGTCCTGCTGGACACCTACGAGGCGACCGAGACGTCCGCGCTGACCAAGTTCCAGAACGAACTGGTCGGCGGGATGTTCGACCGGGAGGCCATGTTCACCCCGATGGACGGCTGCCGGCTCACGGCGATGAGCTGGTACTTCGGGCTGTTCGGCATCTGGGAGCCGGAACGGGTCCCGGTGCCCAGCCTGCTGGTGCGCTCCTCCGAGCCCCTGGTGCCGGACGGCCCGGACGGGCCGCGGCCCAAGCACGAGTGGCAGACCGCGTGGCAGGTCGCGGACAGCGCCGTCGACGTGCCCGGCACCCACTTCACGATGATGGAGAAGCACGCCGGAACCACCGCGCAGGCCGTCCAGGAGTGGATCAGGAAGAACGTGTGACGTACGGACCAGTGGACGAACACAGAAAGAGGCAGCAACCGTGAGCATCACCGATCCCGACGCCTGGGTCCGCCGCTTCCACCCCAGCCCGGACGCGGCGGTACGGCTGATCTGCCTGCCGCACGCGGGCGGCTCGGCGCCGTTCTTCTTCCCGGTGTCGGCCGCGCTGAGTCCGGGCATCGAGGTGCTCGCGGTGCAGTACCCGGGTCGTCAGGACCGCCGTCGGGAACCGCTCATCGACTCGATCGCGGCGCTGTCCGACGCCACGTACGAGGCGGTGCTGCCGCACACCGACCGGCCGTTCGCGCTGTTCGGGCACAGCATGGGCGCCACGGTGGCCTTCGAGCTGGGGCGCCGGCTGGAGGCTGAGGGGCGGCAGCCGGTGCACGTGTTCGCTTCGGGTCGGCGGGCGCCGTCCCGGCAGCTGTTCGAGACCGTGCACCAGCGCGACGACGAGGGCATCATCGCCGACCTCAGGACGCTCAGCGGCACCGACCAACGCATCTTCGGCGACGACGAGATCATGCGCTCGGTGCTGCCCGCCATCCGCAACGACTACAAGGCCGCCGAGACGTACCGGTTCGAGCCCGGCGGCGGCACGCTGCACTGCCCGGTGAGCGTGCTGGTCGGCGACGACGACCCGAAGGTCGACCTGGACGCCGCCAACGCCTGGCAGGACCACACCACCGGTGAGTGCACCGTGACCGTCTACCCCGGCGGGCACTTCTACCTGGTCGAGCACGCCCCCGCGGTGCTCGCCCTGATCTCCGACCGGCTCGGTGCCCCCACGCCGGCCTGAACCACCGCGAACCCCTGGAGAGAGAGCTATGCGCGTCCTGTTCGTCACCATCCCGGAGAACACCCACCTGTACTCGATGGTGCCCACCGCGTGGGCGTTCTGGGCCGCGGGGCACGAGGTGCGGGTGGCGAGCACCCCGTCGCTGACCGACACGATCACCCGGACCGGGCTGACGGCCGTACCGGTCGGCAAGGACAGTGACATCCACACCGGGACCACGGCCAACCGGGAGGCGCAGGAGACCGAGACGGTCAGCTGGAGCGACCTGGACGCGGCGAACCTCGACTGGGAGACCGAGCTGACCCGGTTCCAGTACGGTGCCTGGGGTTTCGCGTACTACAACGACCCGCTGATGGACGACCTGGTCGCGTACGCCCGGCACTGGCGGCCCGACCTGGTCGTCTGGGACGCCCTGTCGTACGCGGGCGGGATCGCGGCGCACGCGATCGGCGTGCCGCACGCGCGGTTCCTGTCCTTCTCGGACGTCTGGGGCGCGAAGCGGCGGCTGTTCCTGGACCTGCTGGACAAGCAGCCGGCCGACCGGCGGGAGGACCCGTTCGCGGACTGGCTGGGTGGCAAGGCGCGGGAGTACGGCAAGGGCTTCGCCGAGGAACTGGTCACCGGGCACTGGACGATCGACCAGCTGCCGGAACGGCTGACGGTACGCGCCGCGAAGCTGCGGCTGCCGGTGCGGTTCACGCCGTACAACGGGCCGGCGGTGATCCCGGACTGGCTGCGCGAACCCACCACCCGGCGGCGGGTGTGCCTGAGCCTCGGCACCGCCAACACCGAACGGTTCGGCGGCGACTACGTGTCCAAGATGGACATCTTCGACGCACTGTCCGACCTGGACGTCGAGGTGGTCGCGGCGCTGCTGCCCGCGCAGCGCGATGAGCTGGGCACGCTGCCGGACAACGCCCGGGTGGTGCAGTCGGTGCCGCTGCACGCGCTGCTGCCGAGCTGCTCGGCCGCGGTGCACCACGGCGGCTTCGGCACGTACACCTGCGCGGTGCACTTCGGTGTGCCGGCGCTGGCCCTCGCCACGCCGGTCGCCGATCAGGTGTTCCGCTGTCAGCGGCTGGCGGAGAGCGGCGCGGGCATCTACGTGCCGCACACCAAGGTCAGCGCCGAGATCATCCGGGAGAAGGTCGGGCTGCTGCTGTCCGACCCGTCGTACACGACCGCCGCGAAGCGGCTGCGGGACGAGGCGGCGGCGCACCCGACCCCGTACCAGCTCGTGCCGGCCTGCGAGCAGCTCGCCCGCGGCATGTCCGCGTCGGCGCACGCGGGCTGAGGCACGCCCGGAAATCACCGACCCCCACCTCAACAACGGAGAAGACAATGAGCATCGCGTTCGTCCTCGGTCAGAAGAACGTCAGCTACGACCCGGCCGGCCTGATCGCCTTCTACGAGACCGAGCCGAAGGTGAAGGCCGCGTACGACCTGGCGGCGGAGACGACCGGCATGGACGTCGACAAGCTGCTCCGCAACCTCGGCGACGACGAGCAGGAACGGCGGTCCGTCGCCTCCGTCGGCCTGGCCGCGGCGATGGTCGGCATCCACGACGTGCTGCGCGAGCGTGGGGTGCAGCCGAGCGCGATCGGTGGCCTGAGCCTCGGCACGATCGTCAGCAGCTGCCTGGCCGGCTCGCTGGGTCGGCGGGACCTGTTCGACATCCTGTACGCGGCCGAGCAGGCCGACAAGGCGGTACCGGGCGAGCGGACCCAGGGCTGCGCCGGCGCGGTGCTGCCGGTCGGCTGCGAGTACGACTCCTTCTACGGTGGCCAGGACGGCATCTGGCTCGCCGGCGACTTCGGCATGCACGAGAGCGGCGCGTTCCGGATGCTGCTGCTGTCCGGCTACCTGGACTCGCTGCAGGAGGCCGCGTCGAAGCAGCCCAAGGAGTACTTCGTGTTCTCCGAGGAGGTCATCGCGCACCACTGCCCGCTGCGGCAGCACGTGGCGGACCTGGTGGCGGAGAAGCTGAAGAAGATCACCCTGACCGACCCCGAGCTGCGGCTGTGCTCCTGCCTGGAGCGCAGGACGCTGACCGCGGCCGCGGAGGTCGAGGAGATGCTGGTGCGCAACGTGACCAACCCGGTGTACCTGGACCACCTCAGCCAGGAGATGATCTCGCACGGCGCGAAGCTCGGCGTGGCGCTCGGCCCGACCCTGCCCAAGACGTACGAGCTGCCGTTCCCGGTGGTGCACGTCGAGTCGCCGAAGGACCTGGACGCGCTGGGTTCGGCGGCGCTCGCCGCCGGCATCACCCTCTGAGGCCGCACCGGCCCGTTCGACTGGATACCGCGCCGACGCGCCCACGGACAGGAGCCCGATCGATGACCGAGAGCGCCGCCCGACACGGGAACCCGGGGCACGTGCTGCTGTTCGTGTTCCCGGACTACGGTCACGTGCGGCCCATGCTGGGCGTGTCCCGCGGGCTGGTCGCGCGTGGCCACCGGGTCAGCTGGATCACCGACCACCGGTACGCCGCCGCCGTCAAGGAGGTCGGCGCGGAACTCGTCGGGTACGACTCGACCAGGCCGGCGTTCGGGTCCGGCCCGGTCGTGTCGGCGGCGGAGATGGGCGAGCTGGGCGTGGCGTTCATGACCGAGTCGATCGAGGTGATTCTGCCGCTGGCGCGGGAGCGGTTCGCCGGTGACGTACCGGATCTGGTGCTCTACGACTTCGAGAGCGCCACCGCGGCCCGTACCGTCGCGGAGCGGTGGCGGCGGCCGACCGTCCAGGTCTTCCCCAACCTGGCGTCGAACGAGTCCTGGTCGCTGCACGCCCAGGTGTTCGACAGCTCCGACG
This sequence comes from Actinocatenispora sp., assembly GCA_049582705.1. Classification (GTDB taxonomy): domain Bacteria; phylum Actinomycetota; class Actinomycetes; order Mycobacteriales; family Micromonosporaceae; genus Actinocatenispora. Next base: position 858 of record JBAUUM010000878.1, on the reverse strand, counting down.
ACTCGGTGCACCGGGTCGTGGCGCTGGTGCAGAAGTTCCTCACCGACACCGGCCAGGACCCGGGCCGGATCTGGTCGTTCCTGACGCCGTTCGACCAGCGGAACCTGGTCATGCTGCCGCGCGCGTTCCAGCCGCACGGCGACACGTTCGACGAGCGGTTCACGTTCGTCGGGCACGCGGTGGAGGACGCCGCCGGGGACGTGCCCGCGTGGTCGCCGCCGGCCGGCGCCGGGCCGGTCGTGCTCATGTCGCTGGGCACCGAGGCCGCCGACCCGGCGTTCTTCGCCACCTGCCGGGAGGCGTTCGCGGGCGGGCCGGAGCACCTGGTGATGACGCTGGGCCGGCGGCACGCGCCGGTCGGCGAGCCGACACCGTCCAACATGGAGACACACGAGTGGCTGCCGCATCCGGCGGTGCTGCCGCACGCGGACGTGTTCGTCACGCACGGCGGCATGGGCAGCATCGTGGAGGCGCTGTACTTCGGCGCCCCGATGGTCGTCGTGCCGCACATGCCCGAGCCGGAGCTGAACGGCCGCCGGATCGTCGAACTGGGCCTCGGCCGGCTGCTGCCGGTCGGCGAGCTCACCGCGGACACGCTGCGCGCGGCGGTACGCGAGGTCGCGGCCGACGACGCGCTGCGCGCGCGGGTCGCCCGGATGCGCGACAGCCTGCTCGCCGACGGTGGCATCCCGCGCGCCGTCGAGGCGTTGGAGGGCTACCTGCCCCGCCCGTGACGCCCACCGTCCGGACCCGATCGTGGGCACCGGACGGCGCGGACCGGCCGGACTGCGTGGGCCGGACTGCGAGCGGCGGACCGGACGCCGCGACCGGACGGTGCGGGCGCGTGCAGGGCCGGAC
>JBAUUM010000877.1:0-3992 GCA_049582705.1 Actinocatenispora sp. | reverse complement strand
GCGCAGGCCCGGCCGGCCAGCGAACCGGGTCGCGGCACCCCGCTGCCGACCCGGCAGCCGACCGGCCAGTCGGCTGGTCGTCCCTCGGCGGACGCGGCGGAGCGGCCCATCGCCCGCCCGTCGGATGTGCCGTCGGACGGTCGTCCCGACATCGATCCATGGCAGTCCGCCGCCGACAAGGGTTGGCAGGCCGCCTCAGCGGTCACCGAACCCCCGTCGGAGTCGGAGACCACCCGTTCAGGCCTGCCGAAGCGCCGGCCGATGGCCCAGCTCGTCCCGGGCGGCGTGGAGGACGCCGGCCAACCGACCCGGGCGCGGGAACGTTCACCCGAAGCGGTGCGTGGTCTGTTGTCCGCGTATCACCGAGGCGTCCAGCGCGGGAGGACCGGTGGCAGCGCGCCACAGGCTCCGTCCGGGTCTGGACACAGGAGCACCGGTAGCGGTGCTGGCGAGGAGCAGGAGGCATGACGACCCAGCAGATAGGTACGCAGGACCTCGGTTGGCTACTGTCCAACTTTGCGGACAGGGTCCCCGGAGTGGCGCATGCGGTCGCGGTCTCCGCGGACGGCCTGTTACTTGCCTCCTCGCGGGATCTGCCCAGGGACCGGGCCGACCAGCTCGCCGCGATCGCGTCGGGACTGGTCAGCCTCACTCAGGGGGCATCGCGCTGCTTCGAGGGCGGCGCGGTGTTGCAGACCGTGGTCGAAATGGACAACGGTTTCCTTTTCCTCATGTCGATCAGCGACGGTTCGTCGTTTGCGGTGCTGGCTGCCCGGAGTTGTGATGTCGGGCAGGTGGGTTATGAGATGGCGTTGCTCGTCGACCGGGTCGGCGACGTTCTCACCCCAGCTCCGCGCGAGGGAACCGCACGGTTGGGTTGACCGCCCATCGTGGATCGGGGTGTAGGGCATGATGAACGATTCTGACGAACCGAGCAACGCGCTGGTTCGGCCCTACGCCGTGACCCGGGGCCGGACCCGGCCTCGGGTGGACATCGCGATCGAAGCGCTGGTGGAAACGACCGCCCGGGGTCGGGACGCCAGCGTGGTCGGCGGGCGTGAGCAGCAGCTCATCGCCGGACTGTGCGCGCTCCGCGTGCAGTCACTGGCCGAGATCGCCGCACGAATGCAGATGCCCCTTGGTGTGGCGAGGGTTCTGGTCGCGGACATGGCCGCGGACGGACTCCTCTCCGTGTACGAACCGACCTCCGTCGGGGAAGACGCCGTGGGTACCGAACTGCTGGAGAGGGTGCTGAGTGGGCTTCGGAGGCTCTGACGAGGGCTACCGCCGCACGGGTGGGCGGGTGACCTCGTCCAAGATCGTCATTGCTGGCGGGTTCGGCGTCGGTAAGACCACGTTGGTCGGGTCCGTTTCGGAGATCACGCCGTTGACCACCGAAGCGATCATGACGTCGGCGAGTGTGCCGGTCGACGACACTGCCGGGGTGCCCGGTAAGACGACGACCACGGTCGCGATGGACTTCGGCCGGATCACCATCGACCAGGATCTGATCCTGTACCTGTTCGGTACGCCGGGCCAGACCCGTTTCTGGTTCATGTGGGACGAGCTGGTCAAGGGTGCCATCGGCGCGATCGTGCTGGTGGACACCAGGCGGTTGGCGGACTGTTTCGCGGCGGTCGATTTCTTCGAGCACCGCGGTCTGCCCTACCTGGTGGCGGTGAACTGCTTCGACGGCGTGCAGATGCACCAGTTGGAGGACGTACGTGAGGCCCTCGCAGTGGGGGAGAACGTACCGGTCATCCCGTGTGACGCGCGGAGCCGGGAGTCCACCAAGCAGGTGCTGATCACGTTGGTCGAGTACGTGCTGAACATGCGGCGGACGAGGCAGACGACTCCGTCGATGTGACATCCGTGTGGTCGGCGGCGGCACCCCGTCGGCGGCGCGGTGGCTCGGTGTGCCAACGGCGCTCCTTGCCGGATCCCGTGATCCGGTGAGGAGCGCCGTTGTCGTGTGCCCGTCGGGCGCCGGGTGGCCGGCCGCCTCCGTGTAGGCGGTAACACAAAATCATCAAACGCGTACGGTAAGTCATCATGCTGCGTAGGCTCGCTCCTCGTACTCTGCCGGGACCTTCGGCAGAGGTTCCGGTGTCCGCGTCGTGCGGCACCGGCGACAGGAGGGGATCACCATGATGCGACCACGTGTGCTCCTCGCCGCCACGGGTGTCGTCGCACTGCTGGCCACGGTCGGCGCGTGCAGCAAGAACACCGGTAGCGGCGACGACAGCGGCGGACACGGCACCACGCAGTCCGGCTCCATATCGGCGGACCCGAAGGACTCGCAGGGCCCGGCGCAGCCGGTCCCGGGCGCGAAGAAGGGCGGCCGGCTCTACCAACTCCTGGAGGCCGACTACGACCACCTGGACCCGACCCGGGCGTACGTCAACAACGCCACCGCGGTCGACGCGCTGCTGTCCCGTTCGCTCACCGTCTTCAAGCGCAACGACGCGGGCAACCTGAAGCTGGTCGGCGACCTCGCCACCGGCCCCGGCGCGGACACCTCGCACGGGAAGTGCACCGCCTGGCGGTACACGCTCAAGAACGGCCTCAAGTACGAGGACGGCCGGCCGATCACGGCGAAGGACGTGGCCTACGGGGTGGCGCGGTCGTTCTCGCCGGACCTCGCCGACGGCCCGCACTACATCCAGCAGTGGCTCGCCAACGACATCAGCTACAACTCCAGCTACAAGGGCCCGTACAACGGGGGCAAGGCCATTCCGCCGGGCGTGACCGTCCAGGGCGACAAGCAGATCACCTTCACCTTCGCGCAGCCGCACTGCGACCTGCCGTACGCGGCGTCCTGGGGCACCACCACACCGCTGCCGAAGGACAAGGACACCAAGACGAAGCTGGACAGCCACCCGTTCTCGTCCGGGCCGTACAAGGTGGCCCAGTACACCCGGGACAGCAAGCTGGTCCTGGAGCGCAACAAGTTCTGGGCGCCGCAGACCGACCCGGTGCGGCACGCGTACTTCGACAGCTTCGAGGCGGACTTCGGTCAATCGTCGGACGACCAGACGAATGCGATCAAGGCCAGCCAGGGCATCGATGCCAACGCGGTGATGGGCGCCAACGTGCCGCCCAACCTGCTGCCCACGGTGCGCAGTGACGCGCAGACCAGCAAGCGGGTGGCCGCGGGCTTCACCCAGTTCGTCTGGTACATGGCGATCAACAACGAGCGGGTGAAGGACCTGAAGGTCCGGCGGGCGCTCAACTACGGCTTCGACCGCAAGGCGTTCCTGCAGGCCCTCGGCGGCTCGCTGATCGGCCAGGAGGCCACCACGCTGCTGTCCCCGACGACCAACGGGTACCGGGACTACGACGCGTACCCGCACAACGTCGGCAAGGCGAAGAAGCTGCTGGCCGGCAAGCATCCCAAGCTGGTGTTCGCGTTCCCGAACACGGCCCGCTGGCAGAAGCTCGCGACCACGGTGCAGACCGCGCTGAAGAAGTTCGGCACCTCGGTCGTGCTGAAGCCGATCGACTCGGCGAGCTACTACACCCAGATCGGCAAGGACCACAACCCGTACGACCTGTACTTCGCCGGCTGGGGCGCGGACTGGCCGAGCGGCTCGACGATCATCCCGCCGGTCTTCGACGGTCGCACCATCGCCGCGCAGGGCAACACGACCTACCCGTACTTCACCAACGCGGGGGTCAACGAACGGATCCAGGAGCTCAACAAGCAGAGCGCCAACAAGGCGGCCAGCGGCTGGGCCGCGCTCGACAAGGACATCATGACGAAGTTCGCGCCGGTGGTCCCGGTGTACTTCGACAAGGCGTACCAGTTGTACGGCACCAACGTCGGCAACATGAAGATCAGCCAGAGCAGCGGCTGGCCCGTCTACTACGACGCCTACCTCAAGAAGTCCTGACGCCCGGGCAGCTGCCGACACTCCGGCGGTCGCCGACGCGCAGCCAGTTCCGACGCTCCACCGGTACGACCGACGGGGGCGTGCCGCACCGGACCGGTG
>JBAUUM010000876.1:0-16895 GCA_049582705.1 Actinocatenispora sp. | reverse complement strand
CATGGCACCGGTCCCGTCACGGTGCCGGGCCGGGGACGTGCGCCGGGCCCGGAACGGGGACCGGCCCCGGACCGTGAGGTCCGGGGCCGGTCGGGGGAGGGAGGGTCGATCGAGGGTCACACCGGAGCGGCGTTGCCCTCCGCCGCGGCCTCGGCCGCCGCGGCCTGGGCGCGGGTCCTGCGTTCCGCCCGGCTGAGCACGAACGCCGGGATCAGTGCGAGGATGGTCAACCCGATGACCCAGTAGTGCGTCAGGCCGATCGCGTGCGCGGAGGCCTGCGCCGTCACGTGGTCACCGTCGCCGGACAGGTAGTCCAGGTAGATCACCGCCAGCATGGAGACACCGAGCGAACCACCCAGCCGCTGCATCAGGTTCAGCTGCGGCGTCGCCTGGGCGATCTGGTCCTTGCGCACCACGGCGTACGTCGTGGACATTGCCGGCACCACGGTCAGACCGATGGAGACACCGCGGGCGATGAAGACCACGCTGAGCCACCAGTAGCTGTCCGTCGTCCCGATCAGCGCCAGCGGCACGGTGGCCACCAGCGCCAGGATCAGGCCGGAGATGACGACCCGACCGCCGCCGAACCGGTCACAGAGCCAACCGGAGATCGGCGTGGCGACCAGCGCGCCGATGGCCTGCGTCGCCACCATCAGTCCCGCGTTGAGTGCGGACTCGCCGCGGGCCTGCTCGAAATACTGCGGAAGAAGAGCGAGGGTGCCGTACAGAACCGCGCCCAGGCTCAACGAGGTGATCGCCGCGGAGGCGAACGCCTTGTTCTTGAACAAACGCAGTTCCAGCAGAGGGTTGCTGCTCCGCAGGGCGTGCGCGATGAAGATGGCAATGAGTACCACCGCGATGACGATCAGTGCGGCGGTCATTCCCACGTGCGAATTGCCGGGCACCGTGATGTCCGAGACACCATACGTGAGCAGAGGCATGGCGACAGCTGCAAGAATCAGGCCGAAAACGTCGAGTTTGCCAGCTTTCGCCCCGCCTGTCCGCTTCAACAGGAACCAGCCGAGAATCAGGCCGAGAACACACAGGGGAACGTTGACCAGAAACAGCCAGCGCCAGTCCAGATGCTGGATCAGAATGCCGCCGAGCGTCGGCCCGAGCAGCGGTGCCAACACGATAGGAATGCCCATGATGCTCATGATGCGGCCGAGCTGGTCCCGCCGCGCCGAACTGCCGAGCACGATCTGCCCGGCCGGTACGAGCAGTCCACCGGCCATGCCCAGCAGGGCTCGGCTGGTGATCAGCAACTCGATGGAATTGACGAATGCGCCCGCCGCGGAGAGCACCGTGAATATCGCGAGCATCAACAGCCAAAGGCGACCGGCACCGAGTCTTTGGGCCGCCCAGCCGGCCACCGGAATGACCGCCGCGTAGCCGAGAAGATAGGCCGTCACGACCCAGTGCGTTGTGTCCATGGACGCGCCCAGCTCGGAGCTGATACTCTGTAGCGCAGCATTGAACACGGTTGTTGTGAGAGCAGACATGAAAGCACCGAAGGCAACCACCGCGGCGGTAACCTTCACCATCATGGGAATGGGAGCGTTCGGTGCACTCTGGCTCTGACGCGCGACGGGGGTGTCTGGAGATCTGAGCTTGTCCACCGCCATCTTGACATTCTCCTTTTTTGCATTAAATTTAATATGATTAATCATATTAACTTAACATGATTAATCTGTCAAGTCCACGACCAGGAAGGGGGCATGGTGGCCCTCACCCGCCAGGCCGTCCTGCGTGCCGCGCTGTCGACGCTCGACGACGTCGGTCTTGACCGGTTGACGCTGCAGCGGATCGCCAAGAAGCTGGACGTCCAGACACCCGCGCTGTACTGGCACTTCAAGAACAAGCAGCAACTGCTCGACCACATGGCCGACGAGCTGGTGCGGTCCCAGTTCGAGGACTTCGGCCTGCCCAGCCCGGAACAGTCCTGGGACAGGTGGCTCACCGAGCTCTCCCGGCGGATCTACCGCACGCTGCTGTCCCACCGGGACGGTGCCCGGCTCTTCGCCGGTTCGCACCTGCAGCACGGCTTCGCGCAGCGCAGCATCGACAACATGCTCACGGTGCTGCAGCGGGCCGGCTTCAGCGCCTTCGACGCCCTCGTGGCCGGCGTGACCGTGGTCAACTACGCGACCGGCACCGTGATGGAGCAGCAGAGCATCCAGAACACCCAGCTGCCGGCCAAGGGCGGCAAGGGGCAGCCGGAGCCGACGGAGACCCCGGAGGCGCTCGACCAGCTCAGCGACGAGGAGAAGGTCGCACTGTTCAACCCGGACGTGATGTTCGAGCACGGCCTGCAGCTGCTCATCAACGGCCTGCGGACACGGGTTCCGGCAGCGACCAGTACGGAGGAGTGACCCACCGGTGGGGCGACCGCCGAACCGGGCGGCCGCCCGACCGGATCAGCTGACCAGCTGTTTCGCCGCCGCCCACCAGGCGTGCAGGCTGCCCTCGGCGCCCGTGGCCAGCACGGGGACCACCGAACTGGCGCCCTGCCGTACCGAACGGTGGCGACGCGCCACCGTCGACAGTCCCCGTCCCGGACCCGCCTCCACCAGTGTGTAGGCGCCGTCGCGGAGCAGAGCGTCGAGAGCCGGCCAGAACATCACCGGCTCGGCCAACTGCCCGGCCCAGAACTCCGGGTCGACCGCTTCCGCGTCGCTCACCGGCCGACCGGTACGGGTGGACCAGATCCGTACCGTGGGCGGGCGGAGCGTCTCGGCGGCGAACGCGGCGGTGAACTCCGCGGCCGCCCCGGCCGACGCGGGACTGTGGAACGGTTGCCGCGCGAGCACCGGACGGCAGGCGATGCCCGCCTCCCTGAGCGCCCGGGCGCACTCGGACAGCCGTGGCTCGGCGCCGGCGACGATCGTCTGCATCGGCGCGTTCCAGGCGCCCACCACGACCCCGTCCGCCCGGTCCCGGTCGTCCAGGAACGCGGCGAGCTGGTCCGGTGTCGCCGCGACCGCGAGCATGCCGCCCGCCGGCGTACGCGCCATTGCCGCGGACCGCGCGACCATCAGGCGTGCCGCGCTGGCCAGGTCGAACACCCCGGCCAGAGCCGCGGCCGCCAGCTCGCCGATGCTGTGGCCGAGCAGTACCGTCGGCTGTACGCCGATCGCGCTCAGGCTGCGTCCCAGGGCGTAGCCGATCCCGAACAGCAGGGGCTGTGCACGGCTTGCGTCGTCCAGCGGCACCGCGGGCTGCTCGGACAGCCAGTCCTCCCGCAGCAGCCAGCCGTCCGGCCCCATGAGTTCGAAGAACTCGTCGATCGTCTCGGTGAACACCGGCTCGTGCGCGTACAGCTCCCACGCCATGCCGGGATGTTGCGCGCCCTGGCCCGGCAGCAGCAGACCGAACGGACGGTGGACTGTGGACATGACCGCTCCTCTCCAGACCGGAAACGGCCCGATCCACCGCGTCGAGGGGCAGCGCGGTGGACCGGGCCGGTAGCACTGCGGACGAGCTACGCGTGCGCCCCGGCGGCGTGCTCGACGAGCAGGTCGAAGCCGCCCGGCTCGGCACTCGCGAGCTTCATCAGCGGGCCCATCATCGACCGGAACCCGTCGGCGTCCAGCGCCTTCTTGTGCGCGGCGGCGTCGTCCCACTCGGCGGTCTCCACGTACACCTGGGGGTCGCGGCTGGACCGGTAGAGGCGGGCGGACCGGAAGCCCGGCTGCTGGCGCATGTGGTCGCCGATGGTGCCGAGCACCCGCTCGAACTCCACGGCGTCACCGGTCACGGTGAAACGGTTGATGAACGTGAACATGTCGTACTCCTCGGATTCTGGACGGACCGCGAACCGGCTGGTGTCGCGTCGGGTACGGGTGCTCGGGCGCAAGGTGCACGGGGCGGGCGAGGCGCGTGGGGTGCCTGGGGTGCCTGGGGTGCGTGGGGGCGCGGGGTGGGTCAGCGCTTCGCCTCCCGGGCGAGTACGTCGTCGCGGATCGCGCGACGCTGCACCTTCCCGTTGGGGGATCGGGGAATCCGCTGCACGAACTCGACGTGCTGCGGGTGCTCGTAGTACGGGCGTTGACCGGCGACGAACTCCGTGACCTCCGCCGCGGTGAGCGACTCGTCCCGGGCGACCACGATCGCGTACGCCACCGCGCCGCTGAACTGGTCCGGGTAGTCCACGACGACGCAGTCCGCCACCCCGGGGTGCTGCAGCACGACCCGCTCGATCTCGGTCGGCGAGACCAGCCAGTTGTCGCACTTGAACACGTCCTTGATCCGGTCGATGACGAACAGGTAGCCCTGCGCGTCCACGTAACCGACGTCGCCGGTGGAGAACCAGCCGTCCGCGTCGACGTCGTGCGACCGGTCCCGGCCGATGTAGCCCTGCATCAGCTGCGGGCCGCGGACCTGGATCTCGCCGATCGCGTCCACCGGCAGCACCGCCCGGGTGTCCACGTCGACGATCCGCGACTCGGTACCCGCCACGAGCTGTCCGCAGGACCGGGTCCGCGGCCGGACCGGCGAGTCGCAGTGGGTCAGCGGCGACGTCTCGGCCAGGCCGTAGCCCTGGATGACCGGAACGCCGAACTGCTGCCCCAGCGCCGTGGTCGTCGGTACCGGCAGCGACGAACCGCCCGACAGGATGGCGCGCAGCGTCGGGATCTCCAGCTCCGGGAGCCGGGGTGAGGCGGCCAGGCGGGACAGCCGCACCGGGAGGCTGTAGAAGTGCGTCGCGCGGTGCCGGTTGGCGCTCTCCGCCGCGGTCGCGCCGTCCTCCTCGGTGCACAGCACGTGGGTGGCGCCGGCCGCGACGCCGGCGGTCAGGTGCATCAGGTGGAACGTCGGCAGGTAGTTGAAGAGCACCGCGTTGCGGCCCAGCAGGTGGGCGTGCGCGGTCTGCGCCGCATTCACGATCAGGTTGCGGTGGCTCAGCCGTACGGCCTTCGGTGCGCCGGTGGTGCCGCTGGTGAACTGGAGGCAGGCGGTGGCGTTGCCGTCCCGGTCCGCCGGCACCACCACGTTCGTGGTGTCCGCCGAGGCGATCAGCTCGGCGAGGGTGGGCAACGCGGCCAGGCTGGCGTCCGACCCGTCACCGCGGTCGGTCAGTACCACCGTGCGCAGCGCCGGCAGACGGTCCATCGCCTGGCGGAGCTGCGCGTACACCTCCGGTGTCACGATGGCCAGCTGGGCCGCCGAGGTGCTCAGCACATGCACCAGGCCGTCCCGCCGCAGCAGCGGGTTGATCAGCGCGCTGACGTTGCCGGACCGGGCGATGGCGAAGTAGCCCAGCCCGAACGACTCCGCGAGCGTGGCGCAGAGCGCGACGACGGAACCGCGCTGGCCCACCAGCCCACTCAGCGCGCTGGCCAGGCGGGTCACCCGCTCGTCCAGCTGCCGGTAGGTCAGCTCGCCGGACGGCGAGACCAGCGCGGTCTGGTCCGGGTTCGCGTGTGCCGAGTTGGCCAGCACGTCGTCGGTCCACGGACCCGCGATCAGATAGGAAATCGTGTCCAGCGGGGCGCCGATGCTCGCGCTGCTGACCGATTCCTCGACGTCAGAAGTGGTCATGTTCCGGTTCTTCCTCTCACCGTCGGGTCCCGGCGCGCTCCGGCCACCAGGTCGGTCGGCACGGGCCGTCACCCCGCGGGTCAGGTCCGTGTGCCGCCCGTGGCGGGCGTGGGACGCGGACCGCCCGCAATGGACGGGGGATGCGGACCGCCCGCGGCGGACGGCGGACGTGGGATGTGTGTCAGCTCGGCAGGTCGTCGCGGCAGACCCGGCGGTGGCGTACCAGCAGCCGGCCGTCCTCGCGGACGAGCTGGTCCTCACAGCTGCAGCTCAGGCTCACGCCGGCGGCGCCGCCCTTCGGCGTGGTGATGATGAGCGCGTACGTGCGGGCCAGTACGGTGCCGTCGGCCTGCTCGTCGACCTCCAGCATGCCCAGCCAGTGGCGCCGCTGCAGGCCCTGGTCGCGCAGGTTGCGGTCCGCGTTCGTGGCCCCGGTACGGATCTCGTCCCGCCCGGTCTGCGGCTTCGGGTGGGCGTTGGCGGTGAAGACGCCGTCCTCGGTGAACGTCTCGGTCCACTCGTCGATCCGGCCCTCGTCGAGGGCCCGCATCTGCCTGCCGTAGAAGTGCAGGACCTCCTGGTAGAGCTGCGTACTGGTCGGGTTCATGAGCTGTCCGGGAGTCGTCACGGCGTACCTCTCCTCGCTCGGTCGGGCCGGTGGGCGGAGCCTGCCAAGCACGGCTCGAAACCTGACCGAGCCTGCCTGGTGGCGCCGACTCCAGCGGCGTTCCGTTCAGCGTCGAAGACCGGTCGACACACTGGCCGCACACCTGAGAGTCGTCCCACTCCCGGCCGTCCCCTCGGTCCGGGAGACCACCCGTGACGCCGTCGACAGGCCACGGACACCGACCGGCATTCCCGGCCCGGGTCCGCCGCCGCGGCACGTCCGGGCCCGCGCTCCGGCCGGGAGCTCGGGGACGACCGGACGGAACCGACGCCGCTGAGGAGTGGAAATGAGTGAACAGAGTGTCGGCACCACGGCCATCGTCACCGGTGGTACCAGTGGCATCGGCCTGGAGGTGACGCGGAAACTGGCCGCGCGCGGCCTACGGGTGTTCCTCTGCGCCCGGACCGCGGACGACGTGGCCGCCACGGTCAAGAAGCTCCGGGACGAGGGCCTCGACGTGGACGGCGTGCAGGCCGATGTCCGGTCCCGCGACTCCGTACGGCACCTCGTGCAGTCCGCCGTCGACCGGTATGGACCGGTCAGCGTGCTGGTGAACAACGCGGGACGCAACGGCGGCGGCATCACCGCGAAGATCCCCGACGAACTCTGGTACGACGTGGTCGACACGAACCTCAACAGCGTGTTCCTGGTGACCCGTGAGGTGCTGACCACCGGCCGGCTCGGCGAGTCCGGCGGCGGCCGGATCATCAACGTCGCCTCCACCGGCGGCAAGCAGGGCGTGCCGCTCGGCGCACCGTACTCGGCCGCGAAGGCGGGCGTCATCGGCTTCACCAAGGCGTTGGCCAAGGAGCTGGCCACCAGCGGCGTGACCGTCAACGCGGTCTGCCCCGGCTACGTCGAGACGCCGATGGCCGTACGGGTCCGCGAGGCGTACGCGAAGACGTGGGAGACCACGCAGGACAAGGTGCTGGAGACCTTCAACGCGAAGATCCCGCTGGGCCGCTACTCCACGCCCGAGGAGGTCGCCGGGATGGTCGACTACCTGGCCACCGACACCGCCGCCTCGATCACCGCACAGGCGCTGAACGTCTGCGGCGGGCTGAGCAGCTACTGATCCGCGCCGCAGCGACCTCATCTCCGGCCGGTACCGGCCGACACCAGCGAAAGGGATGACCCCAGTGTCCGACAAGCACGAGACGACCCACCAGATCCACATCGACGCCGACCCGAACCTCGTGTACGGGATCATCGCCGACGCCGCGTCCTGGCCGCACCGGTTCGCCCCGACCATCCACGTCGAGCAGACGTCCACCGGCGCGGGCACGGAACGGCTGCAGATCTGGGCGATGGCCAACGAGCAGGTCAAGACGTGGACCTCGCGCCGGGAACTGGACCCGCAGGCGCGCCGTGTCACGTTCCGGCAGGAGGTCTCGTCGCCGCCGGTGGCGTCGATGAGCGGCACCTGGACCGCGGCCAGCAGCCCCGGCGGCGGTACCGACCTGGTGCTCACGCACGAGTTCACCGCCGTGGACGACGATCCGGACAACGTCGCCTGGATCACCAAGGCCACCAACAGCAACAGCGAGACCGAACTGACGAACATCCGGAACCTGGCCGACGGCTGGGACCAGAACAACGAACTGACCTTCTCGTTCGAGGACTCGATCGAGATCGCCGGCCCGCTCGAGGAGGCGTACGACTTCCTCTACGACGCCGGCCAGTGGCCCGCGCGGTTGCCGCACGTCGGCGCGCTGGAGCTCAACGAGGACGTCCGCAACATCCAGTGGATGTCGATGGACACCCGTACCAAGGACGGCTCGACGCACAACACCCGGTCCGTGCGGATCTGCTTCCCGGGCGAGAAGATCGTCTACAAGCAGCTCGTCACCCCGTCCATGATGACCGTGCACGTGGGCACCTGGGCGTTCGAGCGGCTCGGCGACGGCGTCCGGGTGACCTCGCACCACACCGTCACCCTGTACGAGCCCGCGATCAGGACCGTACTCGGCGAGTCCGGCACGGTCGAGTCGGCGAAGACCTTCATCCGCAACGCGGCCGGCGGCAACAGCGCCGCCACCCTCAAGCTCACCAAGGAGTACGTCGAGGCACGTCGTGTCTGACGACCGGGACCGGCCCACCGGCCAGCCGACGGACCACCGGGTCCAGGTGCTGGTCGTGGGGGCCGGTCCGGTCGGCCTGACCGCGGCGCACGAGCTGGCCCGCCGAGGCGTGGACGTCCGGCTGGTCGACAAGGCGGCCGGGCCGGCGGTCACCAGCCGTGCGTTGGCGACCCACGCCCGCACCATGGAGATGTACCACCAGATGGGCGTGCTGGACCGGATCCTGCCGGTCGGCCAGCGGGTGGAGCACTTCACGGTGCATCAGCGGGGTCGGGCCCTCGTGCGGTTCGACACCAACTACTCGTCCCTGCCGACCCGGTACCCGTTCAGCCTGATGGTCGACCAGATCATCACCGAGCGGGTGCTCCGGGAGTGCGTACTGGAACGGGGCGTGAAGATCGAGTGGTCGACGGAGCTGGTGGACTTCGTCCAGGCCGACGACCACGTCGTGGCCAGTCTCCGGCACGCCGACGGCAGCGTCGAGACGGTCACCGCGTCCTGGCTGGTCGGCGTCGACGGCGCGCGCAGCGTGGTGCGCAAGCGGCTCGGCCTGCGGCTGCTCGGTGACTCCGCCGAGACCTGGCTCAACGCCGACGTGCTGCTCGACGTCGACCTGCCCCGCGACAGCAACCACCTGGTGCACACCGGCAAGGGCGCCCTGCTGCTGGTGCCGTTCCCCGATCCCGGCAAGTGGCGCATCGTCGACACGGTCGACGTGGACCGCGCGGACGAGCCGGAGGTGGTGCGGCAGCGCCTGGCGGACAAGCTCAGCCGGGCGCTGCGTCGTACCGTGCGGGTGTCGACGCCCACCTGGACCTCGGCGTTCGCGGTGCAGCAGCGGATGATCCAGCGGATGCGGGTCGGCCGGTGCTTCGTCGCCGGCGACGCGGCGCACGTACACAGCCCGGCGTCCGGGCAGGGCATGAACACCGGCATGCAGGACGCGTACAACCTGGCCTGGAAACTGGCCGACGTGGTACGCGGACACGCCACGCAGGACCTGCTGGACAGCTACGACGCCGAGCGGGTGCCGATCGGCCGGACGCTGCTCAAGTCGACCGGGACCGCGACGGCCCTCGTCGCGCTGCGCGACTCGCTGGCGCCGGTACTGATGCCCGTCGGCCTCGGCGTCGTCAACGCGCTGGGACCGCTGAAGCGCCGGATCGAGGGCAAGATCGTCCGCGGGTTCTGCGCGCTGGCCCTGGAGTACGCGAACAGTCCGCTCGCCCTCGACTCCGGCGGGCGGCGTACCGGCGTCCGGCCCGGCCAACGGGTGGGCTGGTCGCTGGCGGAGTCGTCGTCCCCGGTCTGGCGGGACCTCGCGACCGAGCTACGGGATCCACGGTGGACACTGCTCGGCGTCCCGGGACCGTCCGATCCGGACGGTCCGGTCACGTTCGCGCTGAACCAGGTCGACCGCCAGTTCGGCGCGGCCGTGTCGGTGCGCACCGTGACATCCGGCACCGACCCGCGCGCCGGACACCGGGTGCTGGGTGACCCGGACGGGGAGCTGCGGCGCCGGATCGGTGTCCGCGCGGGCGACTTCGCGCTCGTCCGCCCCGACGGGTACCTCGCCGCGAAGGGCCCCGTCGCCCGCCTCGCCGAGGCACTGACGGCACTGCACCTGAACGTGCGGCCGGTTGCGGTCCCCGACCGCGCCGGCACATCGGAACCGAGCTGACTCCAGGAGGGCTGAGCCATGTCGTCGACCGACTCCGTACCGCCCCGCGACCTTGACGGCCGGGTCGCGTTGGTGACCGGCGCGACCCGGGGCCTCGGCCTCGCGGTGGCCCGGCGACTGTGCGCCGCGGGAGGTGAGGTCCTGGTCAACTACGCGCATGACGACGACGCGGCCGGGAGGGCACTCGAGGCGCTGTCGGACCTGCCCGGCAAGGCCAGGCTGCTGCGGGCCGACGTCAGCTCCCCGGACGACGTGCGCCGGATGCTCACGCAGGTGACGCAGGAGTACGGCCATCTCGACGTGCTGGTGCACTGCGCGGCCGGCCTGCACCCGATGCGGGCGGCGTCGCTGGACGCGGCGGCCTGCGACGCGGACCGGTCGGTCGTACTGGGGCCGCTCGTCCACGGGGCGCCGCAGCTGGCCACCCTGCTGCGTGCCGGCACCGGCCGACTCATCGCGGTGTCCAGCAGCGGCGCGCGCCAGGTCGTGCCCGGCTATCTGAGCCTCGGCTCGGCGAAGGCCGCGCTGGAGAGCATGATGCGCTACCTCGCCGTCGAGTTCGCCGACCGACAGGTCAGCGTGAACGTCGTGTCCGCCGGCCGGCTCGACACCGGCCCGGCCGATCGGGCACCGGAGGTCTCGGCGCGGGTCGCCGCCCGGACCCCGGTGGGGAGGCTCACCACCGCCGACGAAGTGGCCGGCGTGGTGGCCCTGTTGTGCCGCGCGGAGGCGGGGTGCCTGCACGGGCAGGTCATCACCGTCGACGGCGGTCTCGGACTGCTTGCCTGACCGACATCCTCCGTACGAAAGCGGGAGCCGCCATGCGCATCATCGATCTCTCCTCACCGGTCGACGCCGCCGCCGAGTGGGAACCCAACGACATCTCGCACGAGGTCATGTCCCCGGCGGCCGGTGCCGCGCACATGGTCGAGCGGATGCGCGAGAACTGGGGAATCGACTTCGACGCGGCGGTACTGCCGGACGGCGAGCTGCTCTCGCTCGACACCCTCACGCTCACCACGCACACCGGTACGCACGTCGACGCGCCGTCGCACTACGGCTCGACCGGGACCTACGGCCGGCCGCGGCACATCGACGAGATGCCGCTGGACTGGTTCTACCGGCCCGGTGTGCTGCTGGACCTCACCGAGCAGCCGGTGGGCACGGTCGACGCGGCGTGGCTGAAGGGCGCCTTCGACCGGATCTCGTACACGCCGAGCCCGCTGGACATCGTGCTGCTCAACACCGGATCGTCGCGGTCGGTGGGCACCTCGACGTACTTCACCGACTTCGTCGGGCTGGACGGCTCGGCCACCGACTACCTGCTCGATCTGGGCATCCGGGTGATCGGTACGGACGCCTTCAGTCTCGACGCCCCGTTCGGTCACATGATCCGCGAGTACCAGGCCAGCGGCGACACCTCGGTGCTGTGGCCGGCGCACTTCGCCGGCCGCAAGCGGGAGTTCTGCCAGATCGAGCGGCTCGCGAACCTGACCGAGCTGCCCGGTCCGACCGGGTTCACGGTGGCGTGCTTCCCGGTGAAGATCGCCGGGGCCGGCGCCGGCTGGGCGCGCGCGGTGGCCCTGGTCGACGAGGACTGACCGACCACGGGACCGCCGGCAGCGGCCCTCGATCCAACCTCGAGACACGGATGTGAGGTTCAGGTCATGGCGCGAAACAGCGGGTTGTCGGACGAGCTGGCGCGGTTCGTCGTCGACTGCGACAGCGGAACCAGCGGCCTGGAGGCGCAGGCCTTCCGGTCCATCATGAGCTCGTTCCCGTCCGGCGTGGTCGTGGTGACCACAGTGGACGAATCCGGGGTTCCGGTCGGGATGACCTGCAGTGCCACCTGCAGCGTCTCGCAGAACCCGCCGATGCTGCTGGTCTGCATCGACAGCCGCAGCACGGTACTGCGCGCCATGCTGGCCCGGGGCCAGTTCGTCGTCAACTTCCTGCGCGGCGACGGGGAACGGATCTCCCGGGTCTTCGCCTCCACCGGGCGGGACCGGTTCGGCTCGGTCGCCTGGCAACCGAGCCGGCTGGGCGGGCTGCCCTGGATGCCGCTGGACACGATCGCGTACGCCGAGTGCGAGGTCGCCGCCGCCGTCGAGGCCGGTGACCACACCGTGGTGTTCGGCGCGCTGATGGACGGGCAGGCCGAGGGCGGTCGACTGTCCCCGCTGATGTACTGGCGCCGCCGCTACGGCCGCTGGCCGGTCGAGGCCGACGACGCCACCACCCTGATGACGCTCGCGGCGGAGGGGTAGGCCGAGGTTCCACCCGGCCGGGGCCTTCGAACCTGGCCCGACCCTCCGCGGCCCGGCGGTCGCGTGCCCCGCCGTCGGGCCCACAGACCCCTTGTCGGCAAACGAACAGAATGGAAGCTAGCGGTGGAAGAGAACGACGCAGTCTATGACGTGATCATCATCGGCACCGGGTTGTCCGGCACGATGCTCGGCTCGATCCTGGCGAAACAGGGCCGCAGCGTGCTGCTGCTCGACGGCGCCCAGCACCCGCGGTTCGCCGTCGGCGAGTCGACGATCGGGCAGACGCTGTTCCTGTTCGAGCTGCTGGCGTTCCGGTACGGCGTGCCGGAGATCGCCAACCTGTCCAGTTTCCAGAAGGTCTCCGAGAACGTCGGCGGCTCACACGGCCAGAAGAACAACTTCGGCTTCATCATGAACCGGGACGGGGAGGAGCCGGCGCCGCACGAGAACAACATGCTGCGGCTGCTCGACGTGGCCGGCAACGCGGCGCACTTCTTCCGCCAGGACACCGACGCGTACATGTTCCACACGGCGGTGAAGTACGGCTGCACGGCCCGGCAGAACTTCCGGGTCGACGACCTGGACCTGGCCGAGGACGGCGTCACCGTGACCGGCGTGGACGGCACCGTGTTCCGCGGTCGGTTCCTGGTCGACGCGAGCGGTTTCCGGTCGCCGCTGGCCCGCCAGCTCGGCCTGCGGGAGACGCCGTCCCGGCTCCAGCACCACGCCCGCTCGCTGTTCACCCACATGATCGGGGTCGACCCGATCGACGACCACCTGAACCACCCGGAGGAGTTCCAGCCGCCGGCGAAGTGGAACGAGGGCACCCTGCACCACGTCTTCGACGGCGGCTGGCTCTGGATCATCCCGTTCAACAACCATCCGGGCGCCACGAACCCGCTGTGCAGCGTCGGGCTCCAGCTCGACCCCCGGATGTACCCGCTGCGCGAGGACCTGTCGGCGGAGGAGGAGTTCTGGGAGCACGTGCGCCGCTTCCCCGCGGTGCAGCGTCAGCTGGAGGGGGCGCGCAGCGTCCGGGAGTGGATCCGTACCGACCGGATGCAGTACTCCTCGTCGCAGACGGTCGGCCACCGGTGGTGCCTGATGTCGCACGCCGCCGGGTTCATCGACCCGCTGTACTCGCGCGGCCTGTCGAACACCTGCGAGATCATCAACTCGCTGGTCTGGCGGCTGCTGGCGGCCCTGGACGACGACGACTTCTCGGTCGAGCGGTTCCGCTACGTCGAGCAGCTGGAACAGGGCCTGCTGGACTACAACGACAAGCTGGTGAGCGCCTCGTACATCGCGTGGCGCAACTACGACCTGTGGAACGCGGTGTTCCGGATCTGGTCGGCGGGCAGCGTGATCGGCGGCAAGCGGTTCCGCAAGGCGCTGGCGCGGACCCTGGACACCGGCGAGGACGCGTACTGCCAGCAGCTCGACGACGACCCGTACCCGGGCCTGTGGTGGCCGAGCGACTTCTACCACGACCTGTTCGAGGAGGTCGTCGGCTACTGCGTGGACGTCCGGGAGGGCCGGATGGACGCGCAGAAGGCCGCCGACATCCTCTGCGAGAAGATCCGCACCTCGGACTGGATGGTGCCGGCACTGGGCTTCAACGACCTGTCCCACCGGGTGATCAGTCCGAGCGAGGAACTGATGAAGCAGGTGACCGAGTGGGCGGCCAGCCACCCGCGCAAGGAGATCCGGGACGTACTGGGGTGACCGGCTGAGGACGGTGGGCGGGGCGGCGGGTGCCGCCCGGCCCGCGTCGTCCGGGCGGTGCCCGGGAGCCGTCAGCCCGGCCGGCGCGTGCCGCCCGTAAGCTTGGTCCTGCTTGATCATGCTTACCTCACCACCGTTGTCACGCAGAGGCCGAATGGCTATGAGCCGACCCCGCCAGCCCGGTACGCCCCGGTTGCTGCGCGCCCTCAACGACCGCGCGGCGCTCGAACTGCTGCTCGCGCACGGGCCGCTGACCCGTGCCAGGCTCGGTGAGTTGACCGGCCTGTCGAAGGTGACGGCGTCGCAGCTGGTCGAGCGCCTGGAGGGCCGGGGTCTGGTCGAGTCGGTCGGCCTGGCCGTCGGCAGCCGCGGCCCCAGCGCGCAGCTCTACGCGGTGGTGCCGGCAGCCGCGTACGTGGTCGGCATCGTCATCGACCCGACCGGCGTGACCGCGGTGTCCGCCGACATCACCGGTGTCGAGCACGGCCGGGTCGACGTACGCGCCGAGGTCGCCGAGGATCCGGTCGGACTGGTGCGTACCGCGCTGGCGCGGGTGGCCCGGGAGTCCCGGGTGCCCGCCGACGCGGTGCGTCATGTGGTCCTGGGTTCACCAGGCGTGATCGACCCGAGGTCCGGCGAGGTCTCGTTCTCCTGGGAGCTGCCCGGCTGGCACCGCGGCCTGCTCGCCGCCCTCGCCGCCGAGCTGGACCGGCCGGTACGCATCGTCAACGACGTGAACCTGGCGGCCGTCGCCGAGCACAGCCTCGGCGCGGCCCGCGACGTGGACGACTTCGTGCTGCTCTGGTGCGACCGGGGGATGGGCGTGGGCGTGATGCTCGGCGGGCGGCTGCACCAGGGTGCGATGGGCGCGGCGGGCGAGGTGGGATACCTCCCGGTGCCGGGTGCCGAGGTGGTGCACGGGGTGTCCCGACGGACCCGGGCGCCCTACAGCGCGCTGGCCGGCGCCGACCAGGTCCGCGAGCTGGCCGGCGGGTACGGCCTGCCGGGTGGCTCGGCCGCCGAGGTGCTGCGGGCGGCGCTGACCGACGACACCGGAGGGGCCGCCCTGCTCGACGAGGTGGCCCGGCGGATCGCGCTCGGCGCCGCTGCCGTCTCGGTCGTCCTCGACCCGGCCCTCGTCGTACTGGCCGGCGAGGTCGGCCAGGCCGGTGGTGCCGAGCTGGCCGCCCGGGTGGAGCGCGAGGTCCGCGAGCTGGCCCCGGTCGCCCCGCGGGTGGTCAGTACGGGAGTGCCCGCCGACGCGGTGCTGCGGGGCGCCGTGCTGACCGCGTTGGACGCGGCCCGCGAGGAGCTGTTCGACATCGCCGCCGACCCGGCGGCGGGGACCGTCGACGTGGACTCCTGAGCGTCGCCGCGGGGTGCCGCCCGGCCCGTACGGGCGGCGGCACCGCAGGTAACCAGCAGGTCACGGCCGTGCGCCGGGTGGCCCAATCGGCCGATTCGATGCGATGCGGGTCGCGTCGTGGGGTACTGTCGGTCTCCCGTGAGAGCGCTACGTCGGTTCACGGTCCGGGCGGCACTGCCCGCGCCGCTGGCCCCCCTCGATGAGCTGGTCACCAACCTCCGGTGGTCCTGGCATCCACCGACCCTCGACCTGTTCGAGGCCGTCGATCCGTCGCTGTGGAAACAGTGCGGGCAGGACCCGGTCACCCTGCTCGGCGAGGTGTCCGCCGAGCGGTTGGACGCCCTGGCCGCGGACCCGGACTTCCTGGCCCGGCTGCAGGCGGCCCACCAGGACCTGCGCAGCTACCTGACGGAGCCCCGCTGGTACCAGACGCTGGACACCGCGAAACCCGACCTGATCGCGTACTTCTCGCCCGAGTTCGGCGTCACCGAGGTGTTGCCGCAGTACTCCGGTGGGCTGGGCATCCTGGCCGGTGACCACCTCAAGGCGGCCAGCGACCTGGGCGTACCGATCCTCGGCGTCGGGCTGCTGTACCGGTCCGGCTACTTCAGCCAGAGCCTCACGCCCGACGGCTGGCAGGCCGAGCAGTACCCGGCGCTGGACCCGCACGGGCTGCCGCTGACCCGGCTGCGGGACGCCGACGGCGCCCCGATCCAGGTGCGGCTCGGGCTGCCGGAGGGCAGGCTGCTGCGGGCGCAGATCTGGCAGGCCCACGTCGGGCGGGTCACCCTGCTGCTGCTCGACTCGGACCTGGAGAGCAACGCGCCGCCGGAGCGCGCCGTCACCGACCGGCTGTACGGCGGTGGCATCGAGCACCGGCTGCTGCAGGAGACGCTGCTGGGTGTCGGTGGGGTCCGCGCGGTACGGGCCTGGTGCGCCCGGACCGGCACCCCCGCGCCGGAGGTGTACCACACCAACGAGGGACATGCCGGCTTCCTCGGCCTGGAACGCATCCGGGAGCTGGTGGAGGAGCCCAACGGTCCGGACTTCGAGGCCGCGCTGCGGGTCGTGCGGTCCGGCACGGTGTTCACCACCCACACCCCGGTACCGGCGGGCATCGACCGCTTCCCGCGCGACCTGGTCGCGCACTTCTTCGGCGGCGAGAACACCAGCCCCGGCATGCCGGTGGAACGGATCCTGGCGTTGGGCGCCGAGGCCGACCCGAACGTGTTCAACATGGCCCACATGGGCCTGCGGCTGGCGCAGCGCTGCAACGGCGTGTCCGTACTGCACGGTCAGGTCAGCCGGGAGATGTTCGCGTCGCTGTGGCCCGGGTTCGACGTCGCCGAGGTGCCGATCACGTCGGTGACCAACGGCGTGCACGGCCAGACCTGGGTGGCCCGGCCCGCGGTGGCGCTGGCCGCCCGGGCGGGCGTGGAGGACCTGGCCAGCGCCGAGGCCGACGAGGCGTTCCACCTGGTCGCGAAGATGCCGGACGAGGAGATCTGGGCGGCCCGCCGCAGCCTGCGCGCCGGCCTGGTCGCCGAGGCGCGACGTCGGCTGCGGC
>JBAUUM010000875.1:0-14589 GCA_049582705.1 Actinocatenispora sp. | reverse complement strand
CCGGTACCGACCCGTACGACCTGGCCCGGTCGGCGCGGCTCGCCGAGATCGGGGCCGAGCTGGCCGGCCTGACCGACCGGGCGGGTCCGGGGATCGACCGCGTGGACCGCGGGCCGCTGGGCATCCGCACCCCGCAGGTGCACGCGGACGCGGCGATCTTCGACGACGCGGGGCGGTTGCTGCTCACCCGCCGCGCGGACAGCGGGCACTGGTGCATGCCGGGCGGCGCGGCCGACGTCGGCGAGTCACCGTCGGAGGCGGCGGTCCGGGAGGCGTACGAGGAGACCGGCCTGCGGGTGCGGGCGGAGGCCCTGATCGGCGTGTACGACAACCGCCGGCTGCCCGGCGACGGTGCGGTGCAGGGCCACGGGTACCACCTGAACTTCGCCTGCCGGGTGGTCGGCGGTGCGCTCGACGTCAGCCACGAGACGACCGGCTTCGCCTGGTGTACGGAGCCCGAGTCCGCCGTGCGGCGGCTCTTCCGGGGCCATGTGCTGAAGGTGCCGGCCGCGTACGCGTGGCACCGCGAGCGCGCCGCGCCGACGTTCGACTGAACGGCGACGCCCCGGCCGGGAGACCACCCGGGCCGGGGCGCGCGTGGTGCGGATGGTTCAGTTGGCCAGCATCTTGCGCAGCACGTACTGCAGGATGCCGCCGTGCCGGTAGTAGTCCGCCTCGCCGGGGGTGTCGATCCGGACGACCGCGTCGAACTCGACCGGCGTGCCGTCCGCCGGCGTCGCCGTCACGTGCACGGTGCGCGGCGTGGAGCCGTCGTTGAGCGCGGTGACGCCGCTGATCGCGAACGTCTCCTCGCCGGTCAGGCCCAGCGACTCGGCGGTCTGCCCCTCCGGGAACTGCAGCGGCAGCACGCCCATGCCGATCAGGTTGGAGCGGTGGATCCGCTCGAACGACTCGGCGATGGCGGCCCGCACACCCAGCAGCACGGTGCCCTTGGCCGCCCAGTCCCGCGACGAGCCCGACCCGTACTCCTTGCCGGCGAGGATCACCAGCGGGGTGCCGGCCGCCGCGTAGTTCTGCGCGGCGTCGTAGATGGTGGACTGCTCGCCGGTGGTGAAGTCCTTGGTGAAGCCGCCCTCGACGCCCGGTACGAGCTGGTTGCGCAGCCGGATGTTGGCGAACGTGCCACGGATCATCACCTCGTGGTTGCCCCGCCGGGACCCGTACGAGTTGAAGTCGCGACGCTCCACGCCGTGCTCGGACAGGTACTTGCCGGCCGGTGAGTCCGGCTTGATCGCGCCGGCGGGCGAGATGTGGTCGGTGGTGACCGAGTCGCCGAGCACGGCCAGCACCCGCGCGCCGTCGATGTCGACGACCGGCTCCGGGTCGTGCGCCATGCCCTCGAAGTACGGGGGCTTGCGCACGTAGGTGGAGTCGTCGGCCCACTCGAACGTGTTCCCGGTCGGGGTGGGCAGGCTCTGCCAGCGGCTGTCCCCGGCGAACACGTCGGAGTAGTCGTCGGAGAACATCTCGGAGGCCAGCGCGGTGCCGATCACGTCCTCGATGTCCACACCGGACGGCCAGATGTCGCGCAGGTACACGGCCTTGCCGTCGGCGTCGGTGCCCAGCGGCTCGGACTCGAAGTCGATGTCCATGGTGCCGGCCAGCGCGTACGCCACGACCAGGGGCGGGGACGCGAGGTAGTTCATCTTGACGTCCGGGTTGATCCGACCCTCGAAGTTGCGGTTGCCGGACAGTACCGACACGGCGGTCAGGTCGTGTTCGTTGACCGCCGCGCTGATCGCGTCGGGTAGCGGGCCGGAGTTGCCGATGCAGGTGGTGCAGCCGTACCCGACGAGGTTGAAGCCGAGCTTGTCCAGGTACTGGGTGAGGCCGGCGCGCTCGTAGTAGTCCATGACCACCTTGGAGCCGGGCGCCAGCGTGGTCTTGACCCACGGCTTGCGGGACAGCCCACGTTCCACGGCCGCCTTGGCCAGCAGCGCGGCGCCGACCATCACGTGCGGGTTGGACGTGTTGGTGCAGGAGGTGATCGCCGCGATCACCACGGCGCCGTGGTCGAGTTCGAACTCGCCGCCGTTGTCGTCGGTGACCCGGACCGGGTTGCTGGGTCGACCGTTCGCGCCCGCCGCCGCGGACGGGATCGTGTGCGGCGTGCCGTTCTTGTCGCTGCCGTGGAACGCGGGGGCGTCGCTGGCCGGGAACGACTCGGCCGACGCCTCGTCCATGCCGGAGTCCGGGCCCGTCGCGTAGTCGTTGAGGGTGCGCCGGAACATCTGCTTGGCCTGGCGCAGCGGCACCCGGTCCTGCGGGCGCTTCGGCCCGGCGAGCGAGGGCTCCACCGTGGACAGGTCGAGTTCGAGGCGCTCCGAGTAGTCCGGCTCGGCGGCCGGGTCGTGCCACAGTCCCTGTTCCTTCGCGTACGCCTCGACCAGCGCGATCTGCGCCCGGTCCCGGCCGGTGAGCGTCAGGTACCGCACGGTCTCGTCGTCGATCGGGAAGATCGCGCAGGTGGAGCCGTACTCCGGGCTCATGTTGCCGATGGTCGCGCGGTTGGCCAGCGGTACCGAACTCACGCCCGGCCCGTAGAACTCGACGAACTTGCCGACCACGCCGTGCCGGCGCAGCATCTCGGTGATGGTGAGCACCAGGTCGGTCGCGGTGGCGCCGTCGGGCAGCTCGCCGGACAGCTTGAAGCCGACGACCCGGGGGATCAGCATGCTGACCGGCTGGCCGAGCATCGCGGCCTCGGCCTCGATGCCGCCGACGCCCCAGCCGAGTACGCCCAGGCCGTTGACCATCGTGGTGTGTGAGTCGGTGCCGACCAGCGTGTCCGGGTAGGCGACACCGTCGCGGGAGAACACGGTGCGGGCCAGGTACTCGATGTTGACCTGGTGCACGATGCCGGTGCCCGGCGGCACGACCTTGAAGTCGTCGAAGGCGGTCTGGCCCCAGCGCAGGAACTGGTAGCGCTCCTTGTTGCGGCCGTACTCCAGCTCGACGTTGCGTTCGAAGGCGTCCTCGCGGCCGAAGATGTCGGCGATGACCGAGTGGTCGATGACCAGTTCGGCCGGGGCGAGCGGGTTGACCTTGGTGGTGTCGCCGCCGAGGTCGCGGACCGCCTCACGCATTGTGGCGAGGTCGACGACGCAGGGGACGCCGGTGAAGTCCTGCATGAGCACCCGGGCCGGGGTGTACTGGATCTCCACGCTCGGGTCGGCGTCGGGATCCCAGCCGGCCAGGGCCCGAATGTGATCGGCGGTGATGTTCGCGCCGTCCTCGGTGCGGAGCAGGTTCTCCAGCAGGATCTTCAGGCTGTAGGGCAGCCGCTGCTGTCCCTTGACGGAGTCAAGCCGGTAGATCTCGTAGGTGTCGTCACCTACACGCAGGTTGCTCTTCGCGCCGAAGGTGTCGAGGCTCGCCACGTCGTACTCCTTCGTCCGGGTGTGAATGCAGTTTCGCGCACGGGCCGGCCGTGGGCCGACTTAGGCATGCCTCAACTCGCTGGCACCGTGGCTCTGTACCAAACCGTACGTCCGTCTTGCTATTCGTGCAACCCGATGTCAGGATCACCTCAGAAGCAGTGCCCGACCAGGAGGTACCCGTGATCCACCATGTTCAACTCTCCTGCCCGCCCGGAACCGAGGACGCCCAGCGCGCCTTCTACGCCGGTGTACTAGGCCTGACCGAGGTCACCAAGCCGCCCGTGCTGGCCGCCCGCGGTGGGTGCTGGTTCCGCGGCGCCGGCGAACTGGCCGGTACGGAACTGCACCTCGGCGTTGAGGAGGACTTCCGGCCCGCCCGCAAGGCGCACCCCGGCCTGGTCCGGCCCGACCTCGACGCGCTCGCCGAGCGGCTGACCGCCGCCGGGTACCCGGTCGACTGGGACGACAAGATCCCCGGCCTGCGCCGCTTCCACTCCGCCGACCCGAACGGTAACCGGCTGGAGTTCCTGAGTCCGTCCTGATTCGGAGAAAACCACTGGCGGGCGCTCCCGGCCGTCGCCTTCACTGGGCGCATGAGTGGTTCCGAACCCATGGTCCTCGACGGCGCGTCCGTCCGGGGCATCGACGTGCACGACGACGTGGTCCTGCGCGCCTGGTACGACACGACCCGGGTGGCCGAGGTGGCCGGACGCGCCGAACCGCAGGTGTTCTCCTACGAGTCGCTGCGCGCCTCGCTCCGTGACCCGAACCCCGACTACCGCCGGATCCCGTACGCGGCGTTCGACGGCGCGACCATCGTGGGCACCCTGCTGGTCGGGCTGCCGCAGCGGGACAACACCCACCTGGCCGACGTCGCCGTGCACGTGCCGGTGGACCGTCGCGGCCGTGGCGTCGGTTCGGCCCTGCTCGCGCACGCCGAACGGATCGTGACCGACGCGGGGCGGACCACCGTGACGGCCGAGGCCTTCGTGCCGGCCGGGGTCGACGCCGCCGACTGGCCCGGCGCCCGGTTCGGCCATCGGCACGGCTTCAGCACCGAGCACCAGGAGGACCACCTGGTCCTCGACCTGCCCGCCGCCGGCGTGGTACCGGGACCCGTGCCCGGATACGACGTCGTCTCCTGGGTCGGCGGCTGCCCCGACGAGTACGTCGAGGGCTACGCCGCGATGCGCACCCGGATGGAGCAGGACGTGCCGTCCGGCACGCTCGACGTGCAGCCCGGTCACTGGGACGCCGCGCGGGTACAGACCAGCGAGCGGCGACTGGCCGCCCAGGGCTACACGCCGGTCACCAGCGCCGCCCGGCGCGTCGGCGGCGAGTTCGCCGGCTACAGCCAGGTGCTCGTCCCCGAGCACGACCCGGGGCAGGTCTACCAGGAGGACACCCTGGTGATGCCGGAGCACCGTGGGCACGGTCTCGGCGGCGCGCTCAAGGCGGCCAACCTGCGCATCCTGTCGGAGCGGTGGCCGGACCGGCGGCGGCTGCACACCTGGACGGCCGGTACCAACGCCGCCATGCACCACGTCAACACCGCGTTCGGGTTCCGCGTGGTGGAGACGCTGCACGAACTTCAGCGTCGCCTGCCGGCCTGACTCTTCGTCGTCCCGTCGCCCGCCGGTCCCTGGTGGCCCGGCGTTCACAGCCTGGCTTCCTAGGACGCACTGCGCGTGGTGACCTCCGTCCAGTGCGGTGACCGCCGTCCAGCGCGCGGGCATGCGGCCCGCCGGGCAGTCCAGACACGACAGTGGGCCCGGCCGGAGCCGGGCCCACGCTGTCGACGGGTGATGTGGTGGCGGTCAGCCGGGCAGTCGCGGACCGGCCTCGCGCTGGTCGGCGAGCCAGGACTCGACGTCCTCGGCCTTGCGGGGCAGCGCCGCGGACAAGTTCTTGGCGCCGTCCGCGGTGACCAGGATGTCGTCCTCGATCCGGATGCCGACGCCGCGCAGCTCGGCGGGCACCTTCTCGTCGTCGGCCTGGAAGTACAGGCCAGGCTCGCAGGTGAGGACGTAGCCCTCCTTCAGCTCGCCGTCCCGGTACGCCTCGGTGCGGGCGTGCGCGCAGTCGTGCACGTCGAGGCCGAGCATGTGACCGAAGCCGTGCAGGGTCCACCGCCGGTAGAACATGTGCTCGGCGTCCAGCGCCTGCTCCGCGGACTCCAGTACGCCGAGCGACTCCAGGCCCTCCGCCAGTACCGTCATGCACGTCTTGTGCACGTCGGCGAACTTCACGCCCGGGCGGATCGCGTCGATGCCGGCCTGCTGGGAGGCGTACACGATCGCGTACACCTCTCGCTGCAGGTCGGTGAACCGGCCGCTGACCGGGATGGTGCGGGTGACGTCGGCGGTGTAGAGCTGCCGGTTCTCGATGCCCATGTCCATCAGCAGCAGCTCGCCGGGCGTGGTCCGCCCGTCGTTGCGGATCCAGTGCAGCGTCGTGGCGTGCGGCCCGGCGGCCACGATGGACTCGTAGCCCACCGCGTTGCCGTCGTGCCGGGCGCGCAGCCCGAAGATGCCCTCCAGCAGCCGCTCGGAGACCGGGCGGTCGCCGGGCAGCACCCGCGCCACGTCCTCGAAGCCGCGGACGGTGGCGTCGATCGCGTCCTGGAGCTGGGCGATCTCCCACTCGTCCTTGACCAGCCGGAGGTCGGACAGCATGGTCGCCAGTTCGGCGTCGCGGCGGCCCTCCTCCTCGCCCTCGCCGGTCGGCGCGACCGCGGCGTCCACGCCGGCGTCGTAGCCGCGCAGTACCCGGGTGGCGGCCGGGTCGAGTTCGGCCAGGACCTTCGCCAGGTCACGGATGTCGGCGGTCTCGACGGCCAGCAGCGTCGACTTCTCGTCCAGGGTCTGCCGGCGCCCCACCCACAGCTCGCCGTACTGCGCGTCCCGGAAGAACTCGTCGGTGTTGCGCGGCGAGCGGGGGTGCACGTACAGCACCGCGTCGTGGCCGTCGCCACGCGGGCGCAGCAGCAGCACGGCGTCCGGGTCGAACTCGCCGGTCAGGTACGCGAAGTCGCTGCCGGGTCGGAACAGGTGGAACGTGTCGTTGGCGCGCACCTTCTCCCGGCCGGTCGGGATCACGAGCGTCTCGCCGGGGAATGCCCGGGACACCTGTTCGCGCCGCCGCGCGTGGCAGGGCGCCTGGTCGAGCACCGTCAGGCCGGTCAGCGAGGAGTCGAGCCAGCCACCGCGCATGAACTCCAGATATTTCTCCGGGAACCCGGGGTCGTGGCTGCGCCCCTTGCTGAGATCCTCGTTCATCCGCTTCTCCCTGTCGTCCTGATCAGCCTGCTCCGACGGTATCGCCTCGGGCCGCGCTCCGGACCGGGTGGTGAGCGCGGGGTGTCGTGTCGGGGAGTGGCCTTCCCGACATCTCGCCGCTCCGTCGCCCGGGCGTCGGCCCGCCCCGTTCTCTACGCCGGGACCGCCGCGCCGGCAAACGGGTTATCGGTCCGGCCCTCGGCCGGTCGGCTCGGTGGACAGGCTCGGAGGGCGGATTCTCGGGGTCGCCGCGGGCGGCGACGTGTCGCGGACCAGCGCCCATGGGCATAAGTTGAGTCGAGCATGGTCAAGTCTCTCGGTACGAGAGAATGCTCTCCGAAACATTGCGTCAAGCTGACTCAACTTTGCCTGGGCGGGCGCCTACGATCCGGTCATGCTGCACCGTCTCCGACGCCACGGGGGCCTGCTGGGCGAGCGCGACTTCCGGCACCTGTGGGCCGGCGACGTGATCAGCCAGCTCGGCACCCGGCTGAGCATGACCGCGGTCCCGCTGCTGGCGGTGCTGGACCTGCACGCCAGCACGCTGGAGGTGTCCCTGCTGCGAACGGCGCAGACCGCCGCGTCGCTGCTGCTCGGCCTGATCGCCGGCGCCTGGGTGGACCGGCTGCGCTGCCTGCCGGTACTGGTGGTCGCCGACCTGGCGCGGGCCGCCCTGCTCGTCTCGATACCGGTGACGGCGCTGCTGGGCGTGCTGAGCCTCGGCCAGCTGTACGCCGTGGTGTTCCTGGCCGGCGTCGGTACGATCGCCTTCGACACCGCGCACACCACGTACCTGCCGCGGCTGATCGCCCGCGACCGGCTCGTGGAGGGCAACTCCCGGCTGGCGGCGAACACGTCGGTGGCCGCCGTGACGGGTGCCGGCATCGGCGGTTACCTGGTGCAGTGGCTCAGCGCGCCGTTCACGATCGCGCTGGACGCCGCCAGCTACCTGTGGTCGGCGCTGTGGCTGCTCACGATCCGGACCCCCGAGCGCCCGCCGGTCCGTCCCGCCCGGCCGCACCTGCGCCGCGAGATCGCGGAGGGTCTGCGGTTCGTGTTCGGGCACCCGATCCTGCGGGCGATCGCCGGCAACACCGCCACCGTGCTGTTCTTCCAGTCGGCGACCGACTCGATCATGATCGTGTTCCTGGTGCGCGAGGTCCATCTCGCGCCCGGCGTCATCGGCCTGCTGAGCATGGTCGGACTGCTCGGTGCCCTGGCGTCCGCCGTCCTCACCACCCGCATCGCCGCCCGGATCGGCACCGCGCGCACCCTGTGGCTGTCCGCGGTCGTCAACGGCGTCGGCTTCCTGCTGTACCCGCTGACCGCCGGGGGCGCGCGCCTGACCTGGTACGTGCTGGCCGGGGCGCTGGCCGCGTTCAGCATCGTGACCCGGCACATCATGGCCGTCACGACCCGCCAGCTGCTGTGTCCGGAGCGGCTGCTCGGCCGGGTCAGCGCCACCATGGAGCTGATGGTCTGGGGCGTGATGCCGCTGGGTGCCCTCGCCGGTGGCCTGCTCGGCACGTACCTGGGCCTGCGGGCCACCCTGCTCGTCGGCGGCGTGGTGATCGCGGCGGCGAGCCTGTGGCTGGTGCTGTCCCCGCTGCGCGGCCTGCGCGACATCCCCAGCGGATCCGCACCGGCCGACCGGCGGGTCCCCGCCGGCTGAGTACCTGCCGGCTGAGTACCGCCGGAACCCGGCCGCGCCGGCGGCGGGCCGCGGGGTCAGGACTTGCTCAGCGTCCGGATCTCGTCGTCGGTCAGGGCCAGGTCGGTGGCGGCCAGCGAGTCGAGGATCGTCTCCGGACGGCTGGCGCCCGGGATCGGCACCACGACCGGTGACAGTGCCAGCTCCCAGGCCAGCGCGACCCGCTGAGGACTGACCTCGTGCGCCGCGGCGACCTGCGCGAACTGGGCGTGTGCCGAGCCCAGCTCGCCGGCCTTGGCGATGCCGCCCAGCGGGCTCCACGGCAGGAACGCGATGCCCAGCTCGTCGCAGAGTTCCAGTTCCGGTTCGCTGGACCGGAACTTGGGGGAGAACTGGTTCTGCACCGAGACCAACCGGCCGCCGAGGATCTCGTTCGCCAGCCGGATCCGGGCCGGGTCGGCGTTGGAGATGCCCGCCATCCGGATCTTGCCCTCGTCGAGCAGGTCGCGGATCGCACCCACCGAGTCGGCGTAGTCGGTCGCCGGGTCCGGACGGTGGAACTGGTACAGGCCGATGGCGTCGACGCCGAGCCGGCGCAGCGAACCCTCCACCGCCTGCTTGAGATATCCAGGCGACCCGTTCAGCGTCCAGGAGCCGTCGCCGGGTCGTACGTGGCCACCCTTGGTCGCGACGAGTACGCCGGACCGGTCGCCGCCCCAGCTGTCCAGCGCGCGGGCGATCAGCGACTCGTTGTGGCCCACCTCGCCCGCGTCCCGGTGGTACGCGTCGGCGGTGTCGATGAGGGTCACGCCCGCGTCGAGGGCGGCGTGGATGGTGGCGAGGGAACGCTGCTCGTCCGGTCGGCCCTCGATCGACATGGGCATGCCACCCAGCCCGATCGCACTGACCTGGACATCACCGATCCGTCGGGTCTGCATGACTGTCGAGCCTCCTGGGGACGTGGGTCCGTGCGCCTCCAGCCTGCCCGGCCGACGGGTGCCGACAAACACCGTGTTGGCGCTCGCTGTCAGCAGCGCCAGCGATCAATGGCTGGCCAGCAGGGTGCCGGCGCGGACCGGCTGGTCGATCTGCGCCGTGGTCAGGAACGCGCGGGTGGCGGCGCTGGGCCGGCGGTGCCGGGCGGTCGCGACCGCGGTCCGCCAGACCGGGGCGGGGTCGGCCAGCGGTACGAACCGGGCGTTGGTCTGCTTGTGCCGGAAGCTCTCCGGCACCAGCGCCACGCCGAGGCCGTGCGCGACGAGGTCGAGCAGCGAGTGCACGTCGTTGACCTCGAGCGCGACCCGTCGGGTCAGGTGCGCGCCGCGCAGCGCGTGGTCGGTGACGTCGCGGGTCACCCAGCCGGGCGCGAAGTCCACGAACGTCTCCTCGACCAACTCGCCGAGCGGCACCGCGGTGGCGTCGACCAGTGGATGGCGCGGGCCGCAGGCCACGATCAGGGGCTGCTCGTCCAGCGGGGTGAGTTCCACCACATCGGTGCCGTCGCAGGGCACCGAGACGAACGCGAGGTCCTCCTCGCCCGTGCGTACCCGGTCGATCAGGTCCGGCGAGGAGGCCTGCCGCAGTTGGATCTCCACGCCGGGGTGGGCGGTACGGAACCGGGCGAGCAACGCGGCGAGGTCGAGCCCGCCGAGGCACTGCATGGTGCCGATCGACAGCGTCCCGCGCAGTACGCCCTGCACCGCGGCCACCGCTTCCCGGGCGGCGGCCACGGTGTGCAGCGTGTGCCGCGCCTCGGTGAGCAGGGCCCGGCCGGCGTCGGTGAGTTCCACCCGCCGGGTGGAGCGGACGAACAGCGCGGCGCCCAGCTCACGTTCCAGGGACCGGACCGACGCGGACAGGCCGGACTGGGCCACCCGCATCCGCTGGGCGGCGCGGGTGAAGTGCCGCTCCTCGGCGACGGCCACGAAGTATTCGATCTGACGCAGTTCCATGCGGTCCTCGTCGTGCTGGCCGTCGGCCGGTGATCGCCGGTGGCGATGAATCGGATCAGGTTCTTCTGTTGGACAGCTGAAAGCCGCCGGTTCAGAGTACAACGTGAGGCCGGACCCGCGCGTCGTGCGACGGCTCTGACCTGCGGGTCCGGTGGAGCAGGTACTGATTGGACGGATGGGGGAGAAACATGGAGTTCCGGACCCTGGGTGGTACCGGCACCGTGGTGTCGACGCTGTGTCTAGGCACCATGACGTTCGGCAATGAGTCCAGTGAAGAGGTCTCCCACGCGCAGCTCGACCGCTTCGTCGAGCAGGGCGGCAACTTCATCGACACGGCCAACGTGTACTCGCGCGGGGTCTCCGAGGAGATCATCGGGCGGTGGCTGGCCAAGCGGCCGGGCGTGCGTGACCAGCTCGTCATCGCCACCAAGGGCCGGTTCCCGATGGGGGACGGTCCCAACGACCTCGGCCTGACCCGTACCAACCTGACCCGGGCGCTCGACGCCAGCCTGAGCCGGCTCGGGGTGGAGGCCGTCGACCTCTACCAGGCGCACGCCTGGGACCCGTTGACCCCGCTGGAGGAGACGCTGCGCTTCTTCGACGACGCGGTGCGGGCCGGCAAGATCCGCTACCCCGGGGTCAGCAACTTCCTCGGCTGGCAGTTGCAGAAGGCCGCGACGCTGGCCGGTGAGCGTGGGCTCGTCCCGGTCGTCACGTTGCAGCCGCAGTACAACATGTTGGTCCGCGACATCGAGTTCGAGCTCGTCGACGTGTGCCTCAACGAGAACATCGGCATCCTGCCGTGGTCGCCGCTGGCCGGCGGCTGGCTCACCGGCAAGTACCGGCGGGACGAGACACCCACCGGCGCCACCCGGCTCGGCGACGACCCGGAACGCGGCATGGAGGCCTACGCGAAGCGCAACGCCCAGGAGCGCACCTGGCAGGTGGTGGACGCGGTACGGTCCGTCGCCGAGGGCCGCGACGTGTCGATGGCGCAGGTGGCGTTGGCCTGGCTGAACGACCGTCCCGCCGTGACCTCGGTGATCCTTGGCGCCCGGACCGTCGAGCAGCTCGACGACAACCTCGCCGCCGCCGGACTGCACCTCAATGAGGCGGAGACCGCGCGACTGGACGAGGCGAGCGCACCGATCGTGTCGGACTACCCGTACGGTGGGCCCGGCCGCAACCAGCGTTCCCGCACGCTCTGACGGCACCTCTTTCGTCACCGGTGTCCGGGTCGTAGGCTCGGACACCGGAGGCGACGATGGCGAAGCAGGCACCGCACGAGGATCGTGGCGACGAGGACCTGACGGTCGGGCG
Source organism: Actinocatenispora sp. (assembly GCA_049582705.1). Lineage (GTDB taxonomy): Bacteria > Actinomycetota > Actinomycetes > Mycobacteriales > Micromonosporaceae > Actinocatenispora. The sequence continues at coordinate 2,987 of JBAUUM010000875.1, read as the reverse complement.
GCCGTCCCGCTCGGCGGCGGGTGTCGGGGGCATCGTGCACGGCCTCGGCGCCGGGTTGAACCAGATGGGCGTGCGGCGCAGCGTGCAGACCCTGCGTCGGGTCAACCAGGACGGCGGCTTCGACTGCCCGGGCTGCGCCTGGCCCGAACCGGGTCGCAAGCACGTGGCCGAGTTCTGCGAGAACGGCGCGAAGGCGGTCGCCGAGGAGGCGACCCTGCGCCGGGTCACCCCCGAGTTCTTCGCCGCGCATCCGATCAGCGAACTGGCCGACCGCACCGACCACTGGCTGGGCCAGCAGGGCCGGCTCACCCACCCGGTGGTACGTCGGGACGGCGCCGACCACTACGAGCCGATCAGCTGGGACGACGCGTTCGCGCTGATCGCCGAGCGGCTGACCGGCCTCGGCGACCCCGACCGGGCGGTCTTCTACACCTCCGGGCGCACCAGTAACGAGGCGGCGTTCTGCTACCAGCTGTTCGCCCGGGCCTTCGGCACGAACAACATGCCCGACTGCTCCAACATGTGTCACGAGTCGTCCGGCACCGCGCTGACCGAGACGATCGGGATCGGCAAGGGATCGGTGACCCTGGAGGACGTCCACGGCGCCGACCTGCTGGTGATCGTGGGGCAGAACCCGGGCACCAACCATCCGCGGATGCTCACCGCGTTGGAACAGGCCAAGCGCAACGGCGCGCGGATCGTCGCGGTCAACCCGTTGCCGGAGGCGGGCCTGATCAACTTCCGCAACCCGCAGCGGCCCAGCGGCCTGGTCGGTCGCGGCACGCCGCTGGCCGACGAGTACCTCCAGGTACGCCTCGGCGGTGATCTCGCCCTGTTCGCCGCGCTGGGCCATCTGCTGCTCGCGGCGGAGGACGCGGCACCGGGCACGGTGGTCGACCAGGACTTCGTGGCCGGGTACACCGACGGGTACGACGAGTACCGGCGGGCGCGGGCCGAGCTGGACTGGGACGCGGTCCTCGCCGCGACCGGCCTGACCCGGCAGAGCATCGAACGGGTCGCGGAACTGCTGACCGGGGCGCAAAGGACCATCGTCTGCTGGGCGATGGGCCTGACCCAGCACCGCGAGTCGGTGCCCACCATCCGCGAGATCGTCGACGTGCAGCTGCTGCGCGGCATGATCGGCAGGCCCGGCGCCGGTCTGTGCCCGGTCCGCGGGCACAGCAACGTGCAGGGCGACCGCACGATGGGCATCTGGGAGAAGCTGCCCGCCTGGGCGCCGAGGCTCGGCGACGAGTTCGGCATCCGGGTGCCGGCACGCACCGGGCACGACACGGTCGGCGCGATCCGCGCCCTGCGGGACGGCGCGGCCTCGGTGTTCATCGGCCTCGGCGGCAACTTCGCGTCCGCCACCCCGGACACCGCGGTCACCGAGCAGGCGCTGCGCTCGTGCGAGCTGACCGTACAGGTGTCGACGAAGCTGAACCGTTCCCACGTCGTACCGGGCCGCACCGCGCTGATCCTGCCCACCCTGGGCCGTACCGAACGTGACGAGCAGGCCGCGGGGCCGCAGCGGGTCACCGTGGAGGACTCGATGAGCTGCGTGCACGCCTCCCAGGGCACCCTGGAGCCGGCGTCGTCGCAGCTGCGCAGCGAGGTGTCCATCGTCTGCGGGCTGGCCCGGGCCGTGCTGGGCGACGACCTGCCGTGGCGGGAGTTCGCCGAGGACTACCGCAGCATCCGGACCCGCATCTCCCGGGTGGTCCCCGGTTTCGCCGACTACGAGTCGCGCATCGACGAACCGGGCGGGTTCACGCTGCCGCATCCACCCCGCGACGACCGGTCGTTCCCGACCGCGTCGGGCCGGGCCCGGTTCACCGTCAACGAGATCACCGCGCCGCAGGTGCCGGAGGGCCGTCTGCTGCTGCAGACGGTCCGCAGCCACGACCAGTACAACACCACGGTCTACGGGCTCGACGACCGTTACCGGGGTGTCCACAAGGGACGGCGGGTGGTCTTCGTGCATCCGGCGGACCTCGCGGCGCGCGGCCTGGCGGACGGCGCGAGCGTCGACCTGGTCAGCGAGTGGACCGACGGATCCGAGCGGCGTGCCGAGGGCTTCCGGGTGGTCGGGTACCCCACGGCGCGGGGCTGTGCCGCCGCGTACTTCCCGGAGACCAATGTCCTGGTGCCGTTGGACTCCACCGCCAAGGGCTCCAACTCCCCGACATCGAAGTCCATCGTCGTACGGCTGGAGCCCCGCTAGACCGTGTCCGCGCCGGGACCGCTCACGGGCGGTGGACGCGGTAGCGCAGGTGCAGCACACCCGCCCCCTCCAGGACCCGCCGCAGCTCGAGTTCGACGTGCTCGGGCGGCATGTCCTGGAACAGCTGACGGCCCTGCCCGAGCAGTACGGGTACCAGGTGCAGTTCGAGTTCGTCCAGCAGTCCGGCCCGTAGGCACGCCTGCGCGGTCGCGGCGCCGTGCAGCATGATGTCTTGGCCACCGGCCGCTGTCCTGGCCCACGCGACGCAGGTCTCGACGTCGGTGACGTACTGGACGCTGCCCGGTGGCGGCTCGTCCGGGACGTCGTGGGTCAGTACGAAGATCGGGACCCCGTCGTGGTGGTCGCCGTTCCAGCCACCGGAGAACTCGAAGGTACGTCGACCGACGATGACCGCTCCGGTGGCCATCAGCTCGTCGAACACGGTGGCGTTCACCGCGTCGGCCGGCCGGTGCGAGCGCGGATCCACACCGCCGGACCACAGCCAGTCGTGCAGCCGTTCACCGCCGACACCGAGTCCGTGTCCCGGCCCCCAGCATGTCCGAACCCGGGCACCGGCGCACTCCGTACGCCGGATCCGGTCGCCCCGGCGCCGACCGCGGGGCGGTCGGCGTCCGGGTGCTCCGTTGCCGGTCAGCGACCGCGGCGGCTGCCGGCGCGACTCTGCGAGGAGAACGACGCCGCGCTGGACACCCGGCTGCGCGCTGCGCCGCCGGATCCCTGCGCGCCGTGGCCGGTGGCCCCC
>JBAUUM010000874.1:0-12437 GCA_049582705.1 Actinocatenispora sp. | reverse complement strand
GCCGGGCGCGGGTACGCGGCCGCATCCTCGCCGGCAGCGTGCTGTTCGTCGCCGGCTTCACCGTGGTGTTCGTGCTCTGCGGCGTCGTCGTCGCGGGCGTCGGCCACGCGCTGCTGTCGCACCGGCTCGTGGTGGAACGCGTCGTCGGCGCGCTGGTGATCGTCTTCGGCCTCGCCTTCCTCGGCCTGGTACCGGGCCTGCAGCGGGAGGCCCGGGTGCACCGGATGCCGGCCGCCGGGCTGCTCGGCGCGCCGGTGCTGGGCGCCGTGTTCGCGTTGGGGTGGACGCCGTGCGTCGGCCCGACGCTCGGCGCGGTACTCAGCCTCGCCACCGTGCAGGGCTCGGTGGGGCGCGGCATCCTGCTGGCCGTCGTGTACTGCCTGGGCCTCGGCCTGCCGTTCCTGGCCTTCGGCCTCGGCTTCCGACGGCTGCTCCAGGTGTTCCGGGTGGTCCGCCGGCACAGCGTCTGGGTGACCCGGATCGGCGGCGCGCTGCTGGTCCTGGTGGGCCTCGCGCTGCTGACCGGCGCCTGGGACGCCTTCACGATCTGGTTGCAGGTCACACTCGGCGCGGGAGGGGTGAGCGTGTAGTGGCGACGACCGACAGCCGGACGGCTGACCAGCAGGTGTTGGAGCAGGCCGGCCGGGAGGACCCGAACGCCCTGTCCAGCCGCCCCGACCCGGGCGCGCCGAGGCGGATCGGCGGCAACGGCGCGCTGGCCACCGCGCGGCGCTGGTGGCGACAGCTGACCAGCATGCGTACCGCGCTGCTGCTGCTGTTCCTGCTCGCAGTGGCCGCCGCGCCGGGTTCGCTGCTCCCGCAGCACAACCTCAACGAGGAGAAGGTCACCACCTACTTCCAGCAGCACCCGACGCTGGCGCCGACGATGGACAAGATCGGGCTGTTCGGCGTCTACTCGTCGCCCTGGTTCGCGGCGATCTACCTGCTGCTGTTCATCTCCCTCATCGGCTGCCTGACGCCGCGGATCCGGCTGCACGTGCGCGCGATGCGCCGCCAGCCGCCGGACGCGCCACGCCAGCTGGACCGGCTGCGCGAGCACGACCGGTTCACCCTGGACGAGTCGGCGCCGGAGGCGGCCGAGCGGGTACGGCTGATGCTGCGCGGCCGCCGGTTCCGGTCCGTACTGCGCCGGCACGACGACGGCACCGCCACGGTCAGCGCGGAGAAGGGTTTCCTGCGCGAGACCGGGAACCTGCTCTTCCACTTCTCCCTGGTCGCCCTGCTGGTCGGGGTCGCCATCGGCGCGGGGTTCGGTTGGCACGGCGGCCGACTGCTGATGCCCGGCCGGGACAACGCGTTCTGCGACTCGTTGCAGCAGTTCGACCAGCACAGCCTCGGGTCCCGGGTGTCCGGCAGCGACCTGCCGCCGTTCTGCGTGACCCTCGACAAGTTCAACTCCGCCTACCAGCCCAACGCCGAACCCCGCACGTTGGCCGGCGACATCAGCTACACGACCGCGGCCGGTGGCGCGGCCCGGCCGTACCGGCTGGAGGTCAACCACCCGCTGCGGATCGACGACGTCTCCGTCTACCTGGTCGGGCACGGGTACGCGCCGGTGATCCGGTACACCGACCGGTACGGCCACTCCCAGACCACCATGTCGCCGTTCCTGCCCACCGACACCAACATGACCAGCGACGGCGTCGCGCTGTTCCCGGACGCGAACGTCGACCCGCATACCGGCCGGCGCGACGTCGACCTGCAGATGGCGTTCCAGGGCGTCTTCTTCCCGACCGTCGCCCACCAGGGCGGGCAGGGCTCGACGTTCCCGGCGCCGCGGGACCCCGCGCTGCTGCTGTTCGCCTACCGCGGCAACACCGGCACCGACGCCGGCATCCCGCACTCGGTGTACACGCTGGACCAGGACCAGATCGACAACGGTCAGCTCAAGCAGGTCGGCACGAAGCCGAAGCTGCTGCGGCCGGGCCAGCACTGGACGCTGGACGACGGCACGACCGTGGACTTCGTCGGCGTACGGCAGTGGGCGACGATCCAGGTCCGGCACGACCCGGGGGAGCGCGTCGTACTCGTCGCCGGCATCGCGCTGCTGCTCGGGCTGCTCGGTTCGTTGACCCTGCGCCGTCGCCGGGTCTGGTTCCGTTTCACTCCGGACGGGTCCGGCAGTACCGTGACCGCCGGCGGGCTGGCCCGCACCGAGTACGTCGGGTTCCACGCCGAGTTCGACGGGCTGGTCGCGGCGGCGGCCCGCGGCAAGCCCGGTGAGGGCGCCACGCGGGACCGTTCCGACGGGTCCGTCGCCGGTCCCGCCGGGGAACGGCCCGACGAGCCGGATCCCGCGCGCGACCGGTCCGGCGACGACGAACCACCCGCCCGTGGGGACACGGCGGACGCTCCGGCACGAGGAAGGGACTGACGACCGTGTTCTCCACGATCTCCGACGGCCTGCTGGTGGCCGTGGTCCTCGGCTACATGCTCGCGATGGTCGGGTACGCCGTCGAGTACGCGTTCGGCCACCAGGGCGCGGTGGCGCGGATCGCCGCGCGCGCACCACGCCGGCAGGCGGCCCCGCAGACCGTCAAGGTGCTGGCCACCGCCGGTGGCGGCGACGACGTCCTCGTCGAGGACGCCACCGTGGACGCGACCGCCGAACCACACCGGCCGGTGAGCGCCGACCGGGCCGCCGCGATCGGCCGGATCGCGCTGGGCGTGCAGACCCTCGCCGCCGTCGCGCACGCCGCCTGCCTGGTGTGCCGCGCGCTGGCGGCGCACCGGGTGCCGTGGGGCAACATGTACGAGTACGTGCTCATGGCCTGCCTGATCGCCACGGTCGCCTGGCTCGTCGTGGCGTACCGCCGGCCCACCGTGCGGCACCTCGGACTGTTCGTGACGCTCGTGGTGGCGATCCTGCTCTGCATCGACGCCGCCAAGCTGTACACGACCGCCGGCCCACTGGTGCCCGCGTTGAACTCGTACTGGCTGTGGATCCACGTGAGCGCCATGACCCTGGCCTCCGGGATCTTCATGGTCGGGTTCGTCGCGGTCGCCCTGTACCTCATCCAGGAACGGCGGGAGGCCTGGCTCGCGGACGACCAGCCGCTGCGGTTCCCGCTCACCCTCGGCGACCGGTTGCCCGCCGCCGAGACCCTGGAACGGCTGGGTTTCCGCATCCACGCGCTGGCGTTCCCGATCTGGACCTTCGGCATCATGTGCGGCGCCATCTGGGCGGAACACGCCTGGGGCCGGTACTGGGGCTGGGACCCCAAGGAGACCTGGTCGTTCATCTCCTGGGTGGTGTACGCCGCCTACCTGCACGCCCGCGCCACGCCGAGCATCCGGGGCCGCTGGTCGAGCTGGATCGCCATCGTCGGCTGGGCCACCATGCTGGTCAACCTGTTCGGCGTGAACCTGGTGGTACAAGGCCTCCACTCCTACGCCGGCGTGTCCTGAGCCGGCCCAGATCCCCGCTCGCGGCGTTGTCGCGGCGCTTGAGTGCCTACTTCGCACACGGCGCGCCGCTCCGCCTTGCGAGCGGGGATCTGGGCCGGCTCGGGAACATGGGGCTTACCGGAACACGGACCCAACAGGGCCACGGGACCAACAGGACCACGGACCCAACAGGGCCACGGGACCACGGACCTAACGGGGCCACGGGACCACGGACCTAACGGGGCCACGGGACCACGGACCCAACAGGGCCACGGGACCACGGACCCAACAGGGCCACGGGACCAACAGGACCACGGGAGCACGGGAGCACGGGACCAGCAGGGCCACGGGGGCCGTCGCAGCTACGGGACCATGGGACTTGCGGGACCACGGGACTCACCGGACCGCGGGGCCATGAGACTCACCGGGCCACGGGACCACGGACCTGACGGGGCCACGGGACCAGGCAGAGCCGGGGGACTCGCAGAGCCACGGGACCACCGAAGCCCGACGGAGCCACGGGACAAGCGCGCCGCAGTGCCGCTCGGCCGCAGCGCATCCACGTGAGAGGATTTTTCCCGAATGTACGTTTCATGACGGTTGGGAAAACGTACATTCGGGGAAAATGGTTGTTTGGCGAGCGCGGAAGTGGGCATTTTCCCGTTTTGTACCGGCACTGTTGCCGCCAGGGCAGGCCAGGCCAGGCCAGGCCAGGCGCGGGGCGGGGCGGGATGGGTCAGGCGGTCAGGAGGCCGAGTCCCAGGGTGAGGACGCCGGCGGCCAGGCAGAGGGCGCCGAGCCACAGGAGCGCGATGAACCTGTTCGGCGCAGTACGGTCGCGGCCGGCCGAGGACGCGAAGAAGCCGCCCGACATCAGGATCGCCGCCACGGGTACGCCCAGCCGGCCGGTCCACAACAGCGGTCCGGTGAGTCCGGTGGCGTCCACGTAGAGCAGGCATACCAGGCTGAGGACCACCAGCACGCCGGCGTGGCCGTGCCCGGCACGGGCGAAGGACTTCTGGAAGTCGGTCATCGGGACGCCGCCGCGGGCGATGCGGGTCATGAACCAGCCGCCGAACTGGATGGTGACGACGGTCAGCAGCACCGCCCCGGCGATGATCCGGGACTCGCTGCTCAGGGCCAGGGTGTGCACGTCGTACTCCTCGGAATCGAAGGTGGGGATCTGTCGGTCCGGCCGGGCCCGCGCGGCAGCCGACCGGATCTGCGAAGACGGGGTCTAGCGGGTGGCCGGTACCGAGCGCGCGGCCCGGTTCCGGGCCAGGTGCAGGACGCGCCGGACCGGGTTGAGGTCGGAGGTGCGGCTTACCCACAGGGCGACGCCGATGTAGAGGACCTGTTCCGGGATCCGCTGCCACAGTGGCGTCGGCGCGCCGCCGTGGAACGGCACGTCCGCGACGGCGGCGTAGATGTTCGCCGGGAGCAGCAGCACGAACAGCGCGACGAGGCCCACCGAGGCGGTCCAGCGGGTCGCGGCCAGGACGAGACCGGCGGCGCCGAGCAGTTCCAGGACCCCGGTCAGGTACACCATCGCGTCGGCGTACGGCAGCATCGGCGGCACCATCCGGACCAGGTCGGCGTGGTTGGGCATCGCGTCGACACCGGCCGGTACGAAGTGGGCGCTCGACGTGACGACGAGCATGACGGCCAGTCCGTGGGCCGCGCTGGCCCCCCAGGTGGCGAATCGGCGGACGCCGAGCGCGCCCAGCAGGCGGAAGCCGAGTACCGCGATCACCAGTACGAGGTTGAGCATGACCCTTCCCTTCTCGATAGATAGTTCCAGTATCCGTTTTATGGATACCGCGACTATCCATCATGTGGGCGGGAAAGGCAAGCGGGATCCGTCCCGGGGGCGCGCGAGGTCCGTGCGGTGTGACGGAACCCTCGCCGATCGGGCGGCGCCGACATCGTCCGCACCGGCCGGCACTGCCGGCGGCCGGCGCAACTCACGGCAGGCAGAACCGGCAGGCAGAACCGACGGCCGGCAGCCGGCAGAACCGGCGGCCGGCAGAACCGGCCGGCACAACGAGCGGACGGGACCACCGGCGGCCGGTGCGACCGACGGACTAGGAGACGGGCGTGACGTCCGCGTCGGCGAGTACGGTCCGGAGGGCCGCGATGCCGTTCAACGCGCGGGGGAACCCGGCGAACACCGCGGTGTGCATGATCGCCTCCACCAGCTCCTCCACCGTGATGCCGACGTTCAGCGCGGCATGCAGGTGGGACGTCAGCTGCGGTTCGGCCGCGCCGATCGACACCAGCACGCCGACCGTGACCAGCTGCCGGTCCCGCAGCGGCAGCGCGGGGCGGGAGTAGATGTCGCCGAACGCGAACTCCGTGGCGTAGCGGACGAGGTCCGGGGCCAGGCCGGCGACGTCGTCGAGGTGCGGGTTGCCGTACCCGCCGAACAGCTCACCGGCCAGTTTCCGGCCCCGTGCGCCGCGGTCGTCACCGGCGTCTACCGACTGTGTCACGTCTGTCCTCCAGGCTGGTGGTCCGGGCCTTGCCGCCCGTCCGTTGCATGACGAACACCGCCACCAGTACCAGCAGGGCACCGCCGAGCTGGAGGGGAGTGACGGTCTGGTGCAGCAGAACCATCGCCAGGACCAGGCCCCAGACCGGCTCCAGGTTGAGGAAGATGGCCGTCTGGCTGGCGCCGATCGCGGCGACCCCGCGGTTCCACAGCACGAACGCCACCACGGTGCTGAAGACGGCGAGGAAGCCGATGGACAGCAGGACCACCGGCGAGAACATCCGGTCCACCGGAGGGCGTGGCAGCAGGGCGACGACCGGCAGGAACATCACGGTGCCGAACAGGCTCGCCCAGGCGGTGACCTGGGACGGGCTGTAGCGGGTCAGCACCCGGCGGCCGAGTACCGAGTACACCGCCCAGCTGATCGCGGCCAGCAGCAGGAACAGGTCGCCGAGCAGCATGTGGTCGGACCGGTCGTGCCCGGAGCGCGCGGTCGCCTGGAGTACCAGGACGACGCCGGCCAGCCCGAGGACGACGCCGAGAATCCGCCGCCCGGTCAGCCGCTCGCCGAGGAAGAGCGCGCAGATCAGTACGGTCCACACCGGCGGGGTCGCGCCGATGAGGGCGCCGTGGCTGGCCGTCGAGTAGTCCAGGCCGAGGAAGTACAGGGCGTTGTATCCGAACACGCCGACCGCGCCCATCAGCGCCAGCCAGCCGAGGTCTCCGCGCCGTACGGTCAGGCGCTGCCGGCTGCCGGCCAGGAACCCGAACAGCAGGACGGTGGCGACGAGGTACCGGCCGGCGGCGACGAACATCGGTCCGCTCGCCTCGACCGCCACCTCGCCGACGACGAGGGTCGCTCCCCAGAACGCGGTGCAGAGCACCAGGAGGCCGTAGGTGCCCCACGGCGTGATGGTCGGTCCGGTCACCGGCATGGGTCCGTCCGCCTAGTGCTCGTGGGCGTGCACCGGTACGGCGCGGTCCGGGCTCGGTTCGGCCTCGGGCACCGCAACCGTCGGCACGTCGGGCATCCTGGCCGGCTTGACGATCGCCGCCGGGGCGACCACGTGGGCGCCGGCCGGCACGTCGTCCACCACGAAGGCCTGCGCCCCGATCACGGCGCCGTCCCCGATCATCACCGGGCCGAGGATCGTCGCGTTGGTGCCGACGACCACCCGGTTCCCGATCGCCGGGTGGCGGCGCTGGCCGGCCGGCCGCCGGTTGTCCCGCCACCAGCCCACCGCGCCGAGGGTGACCTGGTGGTACAGCGTCACGTCGTCGCCGATGACGGCCGTCTCGCCGACCACGACCCCGGTGCCGTGATCGATGAACAGCCGCCGGCCCACGGTCGCGCCGGGGTGGATCTCGATCCCGGACAGGAGCCGGCCGAGGACCGAGACGACCTGGGCGACGAACCGGAGTCCGCGGCGGCGCAGCGCGTGCGCCGTCCGGTACGACCACAGGGCCGGCAGCGAGGGGTGGAGCAGGGCCTCGGCGATGCCCTTCACCGAGGGATCACGCTCGACGATGACGCGGAGGTCCTCCCGCGCCGTCGCCAGGAACCGTGGGCGTTTCATGCGCCGTCCGTCCGCGGCTTCCCGTCGCGCTGGTGGTACGCCCGCTGCCATTCCTCCGGGGATCCGGCGTCGGCGAAGATCGTGACGACGATGTCGTCCGGGCTGAGCTGCTCGGCCAGCTGCCAGCTGACCAGCCAGTTCGCCGCGGCCGAGGTGCCGATACGGCGCCCGGTCGCCTCCTCGAAGCGGACCATGGCGTCGAGCAGCTCGTCGTACGGCACGTCCTGGTGCGTGGCGTCCGGGAACAGCTCGGCGACCAACGGCTGACACACCTTCAGGCCCAGGCCGCCGGACCCGGCGAACTTCGGCAGCCCGTTCGGCGGTTCCTCGGTGCCGTACGGCATCTCCCGCGGCGTGTTGCCGACGACCCGTACGTCCGGGTACACGGCGCGCAGCGCCCGGGCGGTGCCGGCGAGCGTGCCGCCGGTGCCGATCGCGGACACCAGGTACGTGGGGGTGCGCCCGTCGAGCTGCTCAACGATCTCCCGGCCGGTCGTGTGCTGGTGCATCTGCACGTTGGCCACGTTGCGCATCTGGTGCAGCATCGTCCAGCCGGGTTCGACCGCGGCGATCTCGGTCGCCCGCTCGATCGTGCCCATGATGCCGGTCGACGCGTCGACCGTGACGACCTCGATGCCGGACTCCTCGATGACGGCGCGCCAGGTGTCCGAGATCGAGGACGGGACGACGAACCGCATCGGAATGTCGGTCAGCCGGCGGAGGTGCGCGAACGCGCGGACCAGGCTGCCGCCGGAGTAGTCCACCAGCTTCAACGGCTCCGGGTTGTCGCCGTGTTCGAGGATCGCGCGGCACAGCATGCCGTACGCGGGGCGGTCCTTGATGGATCCGGCCGGGTTCTCGAACTCGCACTTGCCGAGGATGGTCGCCCCGCCGGCGGGTGACGGGGCCGTCATCAGGGTGGTGTTGCCCAGCTTGGCGCGGAACTCGCGAAGGCGTGGGTAGCGCGTGAGTACCGGCTCGTCGTCGAACAGCTGGTCCGGTATCGCGTCCAGCGGCTCGTCGAGCTGGAAGACGGTAGAGGTGGAGGACGTCATCCCACTGTCCTTTCAGGAGGTGTGCGTGACCGCACGAGGATCGTCGGGAGCGCCGGTGGACGCCGTCGCGGCGACCGGGCGGCGCCGGAACAGCACGTGCAGCGTCATCCGGAACACCACCTCGCCGGCCGCGTCCCGCAGTTCGCACCGCTTACGCACCAGTCCGCAGTCCGGTCGGCTCAGCGACGGTCCCGCGCCGAGCGGCGTGACGACGCCGGTCAGTACGTCACCCGGGCGGACCGGTCGGATCCAGCGCAGCTCGTCGGACCCCGGCGAGCCCTCCACCGCGGCGTCCCGCAGCAGGCCGTCGACGTACAGGCGCTGGAAGATCGCCGCGGTGTGCCATCCGCTGGCGACGAGGCCACCGAAATGGAACGCGCGGCCGGCCTCGTCGTCGAGGTGGAAGGGCTGCGGGTCGTACGCCTCACCGAACCGCCGGACCTCGGCCTCGGTCACCTCGTACGTGCCGAGTGTGAGGGTCTCTCCAGGTTCGAAGTCTTCGAGATAGCGCATGGCGCGTCCTTACGGCGTAGTGAAGAAGTTCTCCTCGATCCGACGCAGCGTTCGGAAATGGTCCACCTGGACCTGCTGCGACTGGACCGGGCGGCCGCTCAGCTGTTCCAGCAGAAAGAGGAACTCCACGAACGACAGCGAATCGATGAGACGGCTGTCGATGAGGTCGGTGTCGGGCGAGGGCTCGGGGGCGTCCGGTGATTTGGTTCTGATCCACGAGACCACCTCGGTCATCGGATCGGTACCGGCCTGCGCGTTCACGGTCCTTGTTCTCCTCACTCCCGCCGCGCGGGACTTCTGCGGTCGCTGCGATTCGCGATGGTCCCTGTTCCGCGATTCCGCGACGAGATTGTCGATCGGGCACCCGCGGTACCGCCGGTCGCGGGGATCCGGGTGAAGGGGCCGGGGCGTCCGCCCGGTGCTGGACGGATGCCCGGACCCACGACGTGGGGGTGCGGTCCCGTTGTCGGGGAGTGCCGCCACCCCGCGTCCACGACGGGTCGGCCTCGTTATCCGGTCACCCGGTTGCGTGCCACGCCGACCGTCTTGATGATGGATTCCCAGTCGTTGTCGAAATGCTGGGACAGTGCGTGCAGCCAGCGTTCGTAGCCGAAACCCACACAGCTCGTGTACGCCACCTGCGCGTCTTCCCCGTACCGGATGTCGCACCGTTCACCGAAGAAGTTCCGGTGCAGGTTGACCGAGGCGATGGCGGTGCCCTCGAACAGGAACTCGTGCTTGACCGGGACGAGTTTCTGCAGGAGCGCCCGGGGGCCCTCCTTGTCGAAGAACGGGTCGGTCGCCGCGTGCTTGACGAGGGGCAGGTTGAGCTCGGCGGCGAACCGTTCGATCAGTTCCGCGAACTGTTCGAGGTGTTCCTGGGTGTACTCCAGCGAGCCGAGCGCGATCACCTCCCGCATCCGGAAGGCCATCAGGCGGCGGAGGCCGTCGTAGTGGTCCTCGTTGCGGAAACACAGTCCCTGCACCGTGACCCGGGTCGACTCGGGGAGCCGGGTGCCGGCGAAGTGCCAGTAGACCGGGTAGCAGACCGTGGACGGCAACGCGAGGCCGGCCGCGCCGAGCGCCTCGGGGGGAAAGAATTCCCCGCCGGCGGCGACGGTCTGCTCCGGATCGATTGTCGACGCGACCAGGGCCAACTGCGGGAAGTTCTTGTAGAAATCGAGCTTGGCGAGTTTGTCGACGCTCAGCAGCGGCGGCATTGTCATCGGCTGTGCGCCGAGCCGCCGCGCCCACCCCATGAAGGTGTCGTCGAGCAGATCCAACAACTCCGACGCCGCCGGACCGAGGGTCGCGAATCCACCGTCGGTGGATACCGCAGCATTCATCTGAGACATGGAGAACCCCGTATCTACGGTCGACGTCGGCTGTTACGCGACTTCCAGGTTGTCGTCCTTGAAGATCCCCGACTTGACGAAGAAGTTCAGTGGCTTGCGGGCGACCCGCTTGCTGATCGACTTGCGGGCGGGATCCTGGAGCAGGGCGCGGCGGAACTCGATCGGGTTCTCGATGCCCGCGTCCTGGTAGGCGTGCAGGCTGTAGAAGGAACCCAGGCAGAAGCCGATGTACTCCTTCAGGTAGCGCTCCAGGTTGGCGCGCTCCTCCTCGGAGAGTCGGTCCTTCAGCTTGCTGAACAGCAGCGACACCAGTTCACGACCGAAGGCGATGTGCCGGGACTCGTCGTGGTGGTGGGTCTTGTTCACCAGGCGGACGGTCGTGTGCAGCGACTCGTCGTCGGCCATGTGCAGGTTGTAGTAGTCGACGATCTCCTCGAACAGCAGGATGCGCGAGAAGACCAGGAAGTGCTCGGCCTCCGCGTCGTCCGGCGTCGTCGTCTTGGCGCGGGGGAAGGGGTAGACCTTCTTGCCGTAGCGCCGGCAGAACTCGGCGAAGAACCACATGTGTTCGTTCTCCTCACCGATGAAGTGGTGGAAGAACTCGGAGGGCACCTCGAATCCGGGCATGTGGATCCGGTTGACGACCTCCATCAGCAGCTCGCGGATGCCGTGCACGTTGAGGCTGTAGAAGTTGATGCTCTCCCACTTCGCCAGTTGGAGGATCTGCTTCTCGTCGAGCGTGTCCATGACGTCGGTGCCGTACGGGGTCAGCAGATCCCGGCTCATCCAGAGTTCGTCTTCCGGCAGTTCGGCCGGCCAGTCGAACATGCGGTACGGGTTGTAGTAGTCGTCGACGGACCTCTGGCCCAGGCGCTCCAGAATCTCCAGGAAACGCGGCGACACGTCGACGAACCGTGTGGAGGAGTCGTATACGGCAGCACGCATGGAGTTACCCCATCATTAGGTGAGAGTTGACCGACCATGACGCCAAGACGTCCGAGACGCTGCCGAGGATATGCAGCGAAACGTGGGTGATCGAGCTGACAAGCCTCCGCTTATGTCTGTATTGGCGTCGACGCTGAATAGCATTCCACCATTCGCTTCCCAGGCTCGGTGAGCAGCCATTAAGTGAACGGCGCCGGTAAGTAGACCATGGTCGATGTTTGCTGTCAATGCTCGTTGGGAAGGGCGTCCTGACGCATTCATGGCGCGGCGTCTGTGCAGGTAGACCGCCATGTGGCGGTGCATCCAGAACAATCCGTCCCATGATGTGAGACAGGTTTCGATGATTCCACTAGCTTTCCCACCCATTGATTACCGACCGTCATGAAAACTGGGAATCGGGCGGGAGAGTTCCGGGCACCACAATGGTCATACCGTCGGTCCGTCGCCAAATCTCCTGGTAGATGGCCTGTGCTGCGACCCTGGTAGTCCCTAGATGCGCCTTAAGGCTAACCTCGATGCGACAAAGGTACTGTCGATGAACCGCATCATCCATCCGATGGTCGACACTTCCTCGTCGAAGACTAGTGAGATCCCCGTGTAATGGAGGTCGCAGTAACCTGGCGCCTTGAACGCGGGAATGTACCCTGGCGCGGTAGGTGCTCCTGGCACTTTCGTCGCGGGTTACTCAACGTTGGAGAGCAATGCGGACCATCTATCAGGTTGACGCGTTCACCCGGGAGCCTTTCCACGGCAATCCGGCCGGAGTATGCCTACTCGATGATCTTGATGACGCCGAATGGATGCGGGGCGTCGCGGCCGGGATGAACGTGTCGGAGACCGCTTTCCTCACCCGGGCGCAGGACGGTTACCGGATCAGACGGTCCACCCCCTGCGGCACGATCGGCTGACGCGGTGACCGCACAGCAGGTGACCGCCGCCGGAACGGAACCGGCCCGCCGGAGCCCCCTCAACCCGTACCTCGCCCTGCTGCTGACGATGGCCGGCTGGGGCACTGCCTTTCCCACCTCGAAGATCGCGGTCGACTCGGTGCCGCACGAGGTGGCGGCGCTGCTGCGGTTCGGCGGCGGCGCGC
>JBAUUM010000873.1:0-5512 GCA_049582705.1 Actinocatenispora sp. | reverse complement strand
GGTTAGGCCCCGCCGGGCCGGTGGGCACCCGGCCGGGCCGTGGCGCCCGACCCGGACCGCCGACTACCCCCCGACCAGCGGGTTCGGCACCGTACCGGCGTCCCGGAGCGCATGCCGCAGCGCCTGGTCCTGGTAGCCGGTGACCACCAGCCGGTCGGCGTTCAGCCGGTACCTCGGATACCGGGGCGTGAGCAGGTCGTACTCGTCGCAGCGCGCGCCAAGTTCGGGAAACCGTTGCCGTACCGACAGCACACTGTCACGTACCAGTGACCAGAAGGTTGCGGCGGGTACGCCGAGCTGGTCGGCGCACAGCGGTGCCAGGTACCGGAAGTGGCCGATCAGCACGCTGTCCACCACGTGCTGCCGGATGAGCGCGGCGGGCTTGCGTGGCACCAGGTGCGGGTGGCTGTCCGGCTCGGGCAGCCGCTCCGGAACGTCGGTGGCGGACAGCTCGACGTCGTCGATGAAGTCCTTCAGGAACAGCCGGCGCGGCAGTTCGTCCGGCCCGTAGCCGATCAGCGCGTTCTGCCCGTGCGGGTTGAAGGTGATGCCGTACCGGTACATCACGTACAGCACGGGGGTGAGCAGCGTGTCGAACAGCGCGCGCAGCCATTCCGTCGCCGGTCGTCCGGACGCGGCGACCAGTTCGGCGACGAACGCCCGGCCGGTGTCGTCGGCGTGCAGCAGCGCGGACAGTGCCCGGACCCGCTCGTCCGGCTCCGCGTGCGCGGACACCGGTTCCCGCCAGATGCAGCCCAGCGTCTCCAGGTGCCGGTACGGAGCACCGTCCACATTGGACAGATATGGGTCGGGCACGGTGACCGACGCGACCTCGCCGAGGAAGACCGTGCGGGTCTCGTCGCGCAGGAACGGGTCCTGACCGAACAACCCGTGCAGCCACTGCGTCACGATCGGGGCACCACGGGTGCAGTGCGGCGGCAGCCCCCGCCACACGGACGTGTTCAGGATCGACAGCGGCAGCTTGACGTCGTAACGCCCCCGCTCCCCCAGGTTGGTGAGGGTACGGACGGACTGTTGCGGTAGGTGCTCGTCGGGGCCGTCGCCGAGCGGCACGATCCGGCCCTGCGCCACCTCGGCGGCGTACCGGCCGGGGATCACGTTCTCCCACTGCCAGGGGTGCGCCGGCAGCCACACGTAGCTGTCCGGGTCCAGCCCGGCCGCGCTGAGCCGGCGGGCGAACCGGTCGACGGTCTCGTCGCCGAGCTGTGCGCGCCGCACGGTGCGCTCGGCCAGCCCGGGGGTGGCGCGGAACTCGGCGAGTCCACGATGGACGGCCAGCCACGGCAACCGGAACGCGGTCCGTGACTCGGGCGCGTACCGGCGCAGGTCCGCACCGGAGAAGCCGACCCGGCCCTTGTTCGCCACGATCCACGGGTGCCCGGTCAGGCAGCCCTCCAGCTCGGCGTGGCCGAGCTTCCGCAGTTCCGCGGCGGGTGGCGCGGGGTCGGCGAGCATCGCCTCGTCGGCGGTCAGCGTGGCGGCCAACTCACCCAGGTAGTTGGCCACGGTCACCGCGTCGGTCCCGATCGTGGTGGTCGCGTCGACCACGAACCGCTGCACGTCCCACGCCGCGGCGCCGGCCCGGTTGCCGAGCAGCCCGGCCGCGTGCCGCCGGATCGTGGCCGGGTCGACCCGCAGCCAGCCGAACGCCCCCGGCTCGGCACGGAACGTGTACGCGACGCCACTGCCGGGATCACCGCCGTCGAGCGCGACCTGGTACCCGCCGGTCTCGTCGACGGTCGGTTCCAGCAGTCCCTCGTAGACCCACTCGCCGAGCGCCTTGGCGAGCAGCCGGCGGTTGACCTCCCGCCAGCGCTCGCCCGACGCGTACCGGTCCGCCACGGCGTCGGTCGTCCCGGCGCTCACGCCACACCACCGAAGGTCTGGAAGGCGGTCCGCTTCGGCAGCCGGAACAGCTCACGGCCGGCCACCTCGTTCAGGATGACCGCGCTGCGGTACGCGCCGATGCCCAGGTCCGGGGCGGCCGCGCCGTGCGTGTGCAGTTCGGCGTTCTGCACGTACAGCCCGCCGGTCACCTCGTCCCGGGTGCGTACCCGGTGCTCGACGGTCACGTCGTACCGACCGCGCGGGTCCCACGCGATGAGGTCCCGCACCGGATCGAGGAAGTCGGGCACCTCCGCGGCGTACCCGGTGGCCGCGACCACCGCGTCCGTACCGAGGTCGAACTCGTGGCCGGTGTCCGCGTTCCGGCAGCCCAACTGGAACGTGTCGGCCACCTGGGCGGCGCCGGTCAGGGCGGTGGCCGGCAGCAACCGGACCGGGCGCTGCTCCCCGTCCACCAGGCGCGAGTACAGCTCGGCGTGGATCTCGTCGATGGTCTCGGTGTCGATCCCCTTGTACAGCTGCCACTGGCTGTCGATCAGCCGGTCCCGCGTCCCGGGTGCCAGCCCGTGGAAGTACCGCATGTACTCGGGCGTGGTGTATTCGAGCACCAGCTTCGAGTAGTCCAGCGGCGCGAACATCGCGGTGCGGGTCAGCCAGGTGATGCCCCACCCGGTGTCGCGCTGCCGGCGCAACAGGTCGAGGAAGACCTCGGCGCCGGACTGGCCGGAGCCGACCACCGTCACGTCCCGCACCCCGTCGTGCTGCCAGTCGGCGACCCGGTTCAGGTACTCGGC
The DNA here is from genome assembly GCA_049582705.1 of Actinocatenispora sp. GTDB lineage: Bacteria > Actinomycetota > Actinomycetes > Mycobacteriales > Micromonosporaceae > Actinocatenispora. Next base: position 2,852 of record JBAUUM010000873.1, on the reverse strand, counting down.
CGAGTGCGCCAGCCGCGGCCCGGTCAGGCCGCGCAGGGGTGCGGGCAGCTGCGGCCTGGTGCCGACGCCGAGGACGACGTGCCGGGCCCGCTGCGTCCGGGTCTCACCGCCGGAGGTGAGGTGCACGGTCCAGACCTGTTCCTCGGCCGACCAGCGCAGCGCGGTCACGGTCACCCCGAACTCGCACGCGGGCAGGTTGTCGGCGACCCACCGGCAGTACCCGGCGTACTCGCGGCGCGGCATGTGGAAGCGCTCGGCGATGTAGAACGGGTACATCCGGTCCTGTTCCACCAGGTAGTTCAGGAAGGACCAGTGGCTGGTCGGGCGTACCAGCGTGACCAGGTCGGCCAGGAAGTTCACCTGGAGGCTCGCCCAGTCGAACATCAGCCCGGGATGCCAGTCGAACGCAGGCCGGCTGTCGTAGGCCCGCACGGTCAGGTCGTCCACCTCGTCGGCGAGCGCGGCGAGGGCCAGGTTGAACGGCCCGATGCCGACTGCCACCACGTCGACGGTCTCCATCAACTGCTCCGTTCCGCGATCATCAGGGCCGCTGTCTTGCCTGGTAGGTCGATGTCGTCGTGCCGGTGGAAGCCGGCCTTCCCGAACGCCCGGACCGACGGCACGTTGCGCACGTCGGGCTCGGCCACGATCCGGTCGCACGCCGGGTCGGCCTGCCACAGCCCGTCCCGCACCGCGCGCAGCAGTACGGTGCCGAGCCCGGAACCGGTCAGGTCCCGCCGCCCGATCAGCAGGTGTACGCCGAGGTCGGTGGGTCGGGCCGGGTACGCGTCGCCGAGCGGATCGCGCACCGGCCGGTACACCTCCCAGTACGAGACGGGCTCGCCGGCCAGCAGGCCGAGGCAGGGCCGGGACGCGTCGCCGGCGAACTGGTCGAGCAGGTAGCCGCGGAGCCGTTCGGCGGGCCAGTCCTGCTGCCAGTACGGCACCACGTGCGGCTGGTGCATCCAGTCGTGCACCAGGGGCAGGTCGGCGGCCACGTCGACGGGGCGCAGTGCGAACACGCCGCGCTCGGTGTCGGTCCGGAACGTGTCCGGTGGCGGCGTCGGGTCGGGTGTGCTCACCGGGCGGCCTCACGCAGCGGATTGGGCACGGTCACGTACACGGACTGGTTGTCCACGGGCGCGAGCACCTCGTCGATGCCGGCGAGCCGGGTCGCCAGGTTCGCCTTGCAGGGCAGCCGTTCCGCGGTGAGCCAGCGCTCGGCCAGCCCGCCGGTCGTGTCGTGGCCGCGTTGGACCAGCGCCGCCAGGCCGTCGCGTACCGACCGGAGCAGGTCGTGCTCGTCCGCGACGCCGGCCGCGCCGAGCGTGGCCACCGGCGCGAGCGCCTGGTTGAGCAGCAGGTAGTAGGTGAGCCGGTCGTCGACGATCCGGTCCGGCGCGAGCGCCAGCGTGGACCGGTCCTCCCCGGTCCGGGACAGCACCACGGGCAGCGCCGACTCGGCCAGGTAGTAGCCCTGGTTGTCCCGGTACCAGCCGGCGGCCGGCCAGCCGTCCGCGTCGAGCCGGACGAGGGTGTTCTGCTGGTGCGCCTCCAGCCCGATCCCGGTGCTGGCGTACAGGTACACCATCGGCGCGAGCACGTGGTCGACGTACCGGCGGACCCATTCGCGGGCCACCTCCGACACGGGCCGGCCGGTGGCCCGGGCGAGCCGGCGTACGACGCCGACCAGTCGGGCCGGGCCGATCCCGGGATGCGGCGCGACGAGCCCGGCGAGGCAGCGGGTGCCGGTCAGCCCGGCCGGTACCTCCCGCAGCGACACGTCCAGGTGGGTGGCGCCGCCGTCGGTGTCGGTGACGGCGAGGTAGCCGGGGTCCCGGACGATCCGGAACCCCGGGTACGCGGCATGCACCGCGTCGGCGATGCCGCCCTCCAGCAGCCGGTGCACCTCGATGCCGCGGACCAGTTCGGTGTGCGTGTTCTCCCGACGGGAGTTGGTGATCCGCAGACCGAGCGACAGTTTCAGCATGACCTGCTGGTCCGGGCGGTACACGGTGCGCAGCGACGAGGTCGGGTACCAGTCCGGTCCGGCCGGCCCGAGCGGGGTGACCAGGCCGGCGTCGAGCAGCGCCCGGAACCCCGGGCGGCCGGGCAGGTCCCGGGCCTGCCAGGGATGTGCCGGCACGAGCGTACGGTCACTGTCCACACCGGACAGTCCGGCGAGCAGTTCGGGTACGGACCGGCCCGCGAGGCTCGGATGTTCCGGCACCGGTCCGCCGGGCGCGGAACCACCCACGACGGAGCCCGACCGCACCAGCGAGTCGTGCACGGCGAACCAGTGCAGCGGGAACCGGCCGCGCAGCTCGGGGGCGAAGGCCGCGTCGTCGGTGTCGGACAGCCCGTCGCGGCTCTTCGCGGCCGGGTGCAGCAGGTGGCCGAGCAGCAGGTCCTGCTCGGCACCGAGGAACTCGTCGGTGCCCGCCCCGACCCCGGCTCCGGCGGCGGTGCGAGCCCCGACGCCCTCGGTCCGTCGGACGTCGAGGTAGCGGCCGATCCGCGCGGTACTGTCCACGACCCGGGCGACCAGGTCGTCCGCGCCGGTCCCGGGATCGTCGCCGACCAGCAGCGCCGCCAGCTCCGCCGCGGTCAGCTCGGCTCCGTCGTCGGCCGCCCGCACCGGGCCGAACTCGTGCAGCCCGGTCGCGGACCGGTACCGGACGGTGCTGGTGACGCCGCGCCCGTCGGCGAGCGGAACGGTCACCGGGCCGGTCGCGGGCACCGCGATCTCCCGTTCCCGCACCCAGCACCGCAACAGGGCGTCCCGGGTGGCGGCGTCGGCATCGGCGGCGCCGCGGGCCGCCGCGTCCCCGGCGGCTCCGGCGGCTCCGGCG
>JBAUUM010000872.1:0-9055 GCA_049582705.1 Actinocatenispora sp. | reverse complement strand
ACGCAGAGGCGCCAGCTCGGGAGGGTGACCGTGACAGACGTCCATCTCGTTGTGAACCGCAGCGAACGCGACGGCATCGCCGTCCTGTCGGTCGAGGGAGAGCTCGACCTCGACACTGCGGACCAGCTACGCCTCCGCTTGGAGGACGAGCTGACCCGCCACGACATCATCCTCGAGTTCTCCCGGGTTCCCTTCATGGATTCCATCAGTGTCGGAGTTCTGGTCGCGGCCCACCATCTGAGCCAGCGCACCGGCCACAAGATGGCCATCGCGGCAGCCTCCCCGCCGGTACACGACCTGTTGACCCTGTGTCGTCTACACACGGTGATATGCCTGTGTCCCGACGTGGCCACCGCACTGACCTGCCTCACCGCGGCAGGAGGGAGGGACCGCGGGTCCGGCGCGGTCGGCACCTCGCCCCACCGCACCTAGGTCAGAGGCTCAGTACACCGTGCCGACTTCCCGAACTCGATCCGGGCGTCGGTCTGTTGGGCTCCGCTGAGCGTCAGTGGTCCTGTCTAGGCTGCCCGCATGGATCTGAAGCTCTCGGGCCGACGGGCGTTGGTGACGGCGAGTAGTGGCGGTATCGGGGCGGTGATTGCTCGGCGACTGGCCCAGGAAGGGTGTGCTGTCCTGGTGCATGGCCGCGCCGGGGCACGGGCCATGGAGGTTGTCGGCGACGTACACGCGAGTGGCGGCGAGGCCGAAGTCGTACTGGGTGATCTCACCGATGAACGGGCCACTGCGGAGGTGGCCGCGCAGGCCCATGCGTGGGGTGTGGACATCCTGGTCAACAATGCCGGACCGTTCGCCGAGCATGACTGGGACAGTGCCGAGCCGTCGGTGTGGCTGGATGCCGTGAACGGCAACGTTCTGTCCGCGGTACGGATGATTCGCGCGCTCACGCCGCCGATGCGTGAGCGTGGCTGGGGTCGGATCATCAGTCTGGGCAGTCGCGGTGCAACCACCCCGCTGCCGAACATGGTCGAGTACTCAGCGGCGAAGGCTGCGGTGGTCAACATGACCACCGGACTGGCCCGCCATCTCGCCGGCTCCGGCATCACGGCCAACACCGTGAGCCCGGGTGTCATCGCCACCGAGGGTATGCGGCGGATGTTCGAAGACCGCGCCGCAGCGGACGGTCAGCCGGCGCGGTGGTCGGAGTTGGAGCCACAGGTGCTGGCCGAGTACGCGCCGAACCCCAGCGGACGGCTTGGTACCGCCGATGACGTTGCGGCCGCGGTGACCTTCCTGGCCAGTCCACTCGCCGGTTATGTCAACGGCATCGACCTGCGCGTCGACGGCGGTATCACGCCGGTGCCTTAGGCACGACCATCAGGAAACGTCTCATGCGGGGGTGACGCGAGGTACAGGTAAGTCAACGCGAGGGCGCTACCAGACGACATCGTCGAGTGCCGGCCACGGCGGACCCTCCCGCAGAACGTGAAGGAACGCCACCCCCGATTCTCTGCCGCTCGGGTGTTGGTCGTTGCGACTCCAGCGATGCGCCGCGACGATCGCGAGTACGACCCCCTTGCACTCGCCGACCAGGTCTTGGTCAGCGTCGGGATAGTGCCGGCTGACGTCGCTGGGCACCCAGGCCAGGTCGTACTCGACAGGCCCGTGGGCGGTGTTTTCGAAGTCGATGAAGAGTGGCCCGTTCTTCGTGTCGAGGATGTTCCCCGGGTGCGGCTCGCCGTGCAGCAGTTGTTCGGGGGCGCGCCGGTTGACGATGGACCGCCCCAGATCGCGCAGCGTGTCGGCCAGCAGCGCCCGGTCCGTGTCCGCGAGATCGGGAGTGACGTCACGGCTGGCAACGTCTCGTTGAGTAGCGGCCACCCGATCCATGACGTGCGGCGTCGTGACCTCGGTCCTCCGCAGACCGGCATGAAGACGTGCGAGCGCCTGGGCGTACTCGGCCGGCGGAAGCGTCCGAGACGGCACAGGTTCGAAGTAGGTCCACATGGCGATCTTGAAGTCGCCATGCACGAAGACGCGTGGTACGACCCGAGGCTCGAGCGCGGCGACCGGGCTGTCCATCTGCGCCAACCGTCTCACGAGTTCGACTTCTCGCTCCGCACTTGCGAAATGGGTCATGGGCGTGACCCGGGCGACGATGTCGCACGGCGTCAGGCGGATGACGAGTCGGTTGGAGTCACTGAGAACGATCGCGTCGTCGACGGCCAGGCCGAGGTCTGAGGCGGTCGACATCGCCGCGGCCACCGCACACCGCGCCTCAGCTGCGTCCATCTCCGTGTCCCCTTCCCGCCTACGCAGTCGTAGCACCACGGCGCCAGTGTCCGCCCTGGCAAGCTGGGCGGGTGCGCGATCAACAAGTACTGATCCGGTCAGCTCGTCCCGACGATGCTGAACATGTTTGGCCACTTGCTCGGGACTTCGCCACATCGTTCACTCCCCAGCGGGTCGTGTTCGACGCGACATGGCAGCAGCTGGTCGTCGCACCCGACACGCTCCTGCTCGTTGCGGAGACCGGCGGGCACGGCATCGTCGGCTACCTGCTCGCCACCAGCCACCTGACCTTTCTCGCCAACGGCCCCGTCGCCTGGGTCGAGGAAGTCATGGTCGAGCAGAGCAGCCGACGCACTGGAGTCGGCCGCCGCCTCATGGCACACGCCGAGGCATGGGCACGATCCATCGGCGCCGCCTACCTCGCCCTCGCCAGTCGACGGGCCGAAGCGTTCTACCGAACACTCCACTACGAAGACTCCGCCGTCTTCTTCAAGAAGACGTTGAACTAACCGATTGCTCTGGGGGCCGAGCGCCGGGACGGCGTGCCCGGTCACAGTGCGGTGATCGTCTTCGGCGCGCGCTCGGCGCGGGACAGCGCCCGCACCACGGCCAGCGGGCCGTGCCGCCAGGCAGCGATGCGTACCAGGAGGTCGATCGTTGCCTCGGTCGGCATCGGCGGCGTCGGTACACCGACGCTGACCGCAAGGTCGTCACCGTGTACGACCAGTTCCAGTACGCGGGTGAGGAGGAAGTCGTCCACGGTCAGCGCCCAGTCGCCCAGGTCGACGACCCGATCGGCCGGTTCGGCCGGTACGACGCGCCGCAACTGGGCGAGGGCTGTGTCCACCTCCTCGGCGAGCGCCGCCGGTGTCGTGGCGGCGGCGTCCTGCTCGCCCCGTTGCCGGATCCCGATGTTGTCGTCCCCGTCGACGCCGGAGGTCACCCACGCGTTGCGCGTGTAGTGCTCCAGTACCGGGATCGCGGCGCTGCCCGGAGCGGCGGTGAGCAGCGGCACGGTGTGCGTCACCTGGTTGGCCAGGTGACGGGCGAGTCCCGCGACCGAGAAGTCGGCCAGCTCGCTCGGCTCGGACCAGCGGGCGGACACGGCGGGATCGTGGAGCAGCGTCGCCGCGGTCGCGGCGGCCGACAGGAAGGCATCGCGGATCATGAGGCACACGCTAGTCCTGGGGCGTGACCGGTCCCGCCGCGACGCGGTACTCAGGTACAGTCCCGATCCGGCCGGGCGGACCACGTGCGGCGCACCATGTCGGTGATCGCCGACCGCCTCCGCGTCCCCGGCACTCGCTGCGGACGCCTGCCCTGTCCGCTGACCTCGCCGTCCAGGGTCGCGGAGACCCGTCCCGTCACACCGTGTCCAAAGTGGCCATGTCGTCCTCGGTGAGCGTGGTGGTCACGCCGGACCAGGCCTGCTCCACCTGTTCGATGGTGCTCACTCCCACTATCGGGATCAGTTGTGGCCGGCTGGAAGCGAGCCAGGCGAGGGCGACCTGTCCGGGGCGCAGCCCTCGCTCGCGCGCGATGGCGGTCAGGGCGGTCCGGCGCCACTCATTGCCGACGTGCAGGTATTCCTCGCTCAGTGGTCGGTCGCTTCGGTCGTACCCGCCCAGCAGCGTCGCGGTGTAGACCCAGCCGGAGATGTCGGGGTTCCTCCGCAGGAAGTCCCGGCCGTCGTCACTCAGCATGCCGAGCGGAATCGGTTGGCCCTCGACGGGCTGCCCCGCCAGCGGCTGGAAGTAGGAGTAGCGCTGCTGGTACGCACTTGGCTGGGGGTACCCGCCTCGCTCGGCCGCGGACCGGATCCGTTCGAGCAGCCAGGACGGATGGTTGGAGATCCCGTAACGGCCCACCGACCCGTCGGCCACCAGGCCGCCGAAGGTCGCCACCAGGTCGTCGACCGACACTGCGGGGTCCTCGACGTGCGCCCAGTAGAGATCGACCGCGTCGACACCAAGCCGCTCCAGGCTGGCCCCGAGGGACTTCCGAACCGTGTCCCGGCCAAGTCCCTCCAGGTGGTCGGGGAAGCCTCCCAGGCAGGTCGGCTGCGCGCCGACCTTGGTACTGATCCGCACCGCGACCCCGGGGTTGGAGCGGAGCCAACGTCCCAGCAGGGCCTCACTCTGACCGCCGAAGCCGGTGTCGGACGTCCAGAAGCTGTAGTTGTTGGAGGTGTCCAGCCATCGACCCCCGAGCTCGACGTATCGATCGAGGATGGCAAACGCCGATCGGTCGTCCACTCGGGTTCCGAAGTACATCGTTCCGAGAGCCATGGTTGCTGCGTCCATGTCCTCACGGTTGCATCTGGAGTGCGCTCCAGGTCAAGTACAAAGTTGACGGGTGTACGGCCGATGGTCCGGAAGTATCAGGCCGGCTTGCGGCCCCATGCGGTGATCATCGGCGCGAGCATGAGATCCAGGTCGCCGTGCGCGAGGTTCGCGAGATGCGTCTCGATCTCCTCGGGCGTCGCCAGTCCCGCGGCCAGGAGCTGGTCGCGTACGTGCTGGACCGTCGCCGCCTCCAGGACCGCGCACGCGCGTGACGCGACGGGGAAGTACGCCTCGGCGCCGACGTCCGTCAGGTCTGACTCACGCAGCAGCCGAGGCAGCGTGCGACCGTATGCGAGGTCCGCCCCGCGCTCGGCCATCAGCGTTCGCATCTGGGTACGCAGCCGGTTCGCCAGCTCTTCGTCGGGGCCCCGTACGTCCGGACAGGCCAGGGGCTGCAGGGCCGGGTCCCCGTCCTCGATCACCAGCCATCCGCCCGGCCGGAGCGCATCGATCATGACCTGCATCGCAGCCCCGCGATCCTTCAGATGGACCAGCACCAGCCGGGCATGGACCAGGTCGAACGTCTCCGCCGGCGGTGGGTCACGGATCACGTCGTGCCGGCGTACCTCGAGCGCGCCACCGGCCGCGGGCTCGGCCCACGACACGTCGATGTCCGTGGCCAGCACCCGGCCGCTGGTTCCCACCCGCTCCGCCAGGCCGCGCGGTACCGAGACGCCGCCCGCACCGACCTCCCAGCACCGCCATCCGTCACCGAGCCCCAGGTCGTCGAGGTGACGAAAGGTCCACGGGTCGAACATCTCGGCGAGCGCGGCGAACCGTTCGCCAGCCTCCGGGCGCCGGTTGTCGAGCAGATAGCGGTTCACCGCACCAGTATGGCCCCGACCAATGTGAGGTCCGGCGAGTATCGGGGCCGACCCGGGAACGCACGTCGACAACGACACGAACGTACGCCAGGCCGGCGCTGAACCGGGCGGGCTTTGTCGTACCGACCCCGCGGCATTTCACCGTCTTCTGGTCGGTGCCGCGGTTACCTGTACTCATTCCCGGTCCCGGCGCTGCCAGCCGAGCACCACTTACCTCGACGGATTCCGGGCCGATTCTCACCCCGGACAAGAGTCCAGGCTGAGGTAGCATGACCGGCGGCATAAACGGGGCAGGAGGACGAAAAATGGGAATGTTCAGACGGGCAAGTGGCGTGGCTGTCGCGGCTCTGGCACTGGCCGCAGTTGGCTATGTCGGTACGCCACAGGGCGCGGCTGCGGCCGCCGATGGCAACCCCGGCGGGGCGACGGCAGGCAGAAACGCCTCGGTCGCGCAGCCGGCGGCCAGCACGGGTTACTTCAACACCTACACCACCGTCGCGACGCTCGGTAACGCCAACGGTTGCTCCATTGCGGAAGGGTATGCCGTCGGCTCCAGCTACACCTACTCGGTGAAGATCAACGGCGACGAGAACAAGGCAGTCATCTACCGGACCAGGATGAGCGACGGCACGACCACGCTCATGACGAACGGTGACAATTCATCGACCTACGCGACCTATCTTGGTCACGCCAACGATGTCGTGCTGAGTTCGACCGACGGCAACTACTACATGTTCATCGTGACGATGAAGGCAGACAGCACCAGCCTCGTGAAGCTCAAGTACGTGGGAACCACCTTCTACAAGGTGGGCAACTACACGATCCAGTACAACGGCGCGAACAAATCCATGTCCGGTGTGAAGATCACCAGCAAGACGGCGAGCACCATCAACTTCCTGCTCAAGAGCGGCCGAACCTTCTACCGGGGCACACTGCCGTTGAGCGCGACCAGCGGGACCATCAATCTGAGCTCCGGATTCGACCTGGATGTCGAGCACGCACTGGTCAACGGCAAGACCGTCCCCAACATCACCTCGTTCGCGAACCAGGGCTTCGGCTACAGCGGCAATACCGTGTACTTTCCGGTGACGGACAACAACGTCAGCATCGTCCTCGTCTATCGGAACATCTCTACCGCCACCGGCACGATCAACGCGGCCAGTGACCTCTCCTTCCGGATCACCTCCAGCGCCTATCCCACGCTTTTCGAGATAGAGAGCGTCGGAATCGGTGCCGGAGGCCACCTCTGGTTCAGCACCAACCGGAAGACGTCATCGACCGACACCAGCCACGACGGCGTGCACTACTTCGACGGCTACACCGCCGCGTGATTCTGCGCCGGCCCTCACCACGTGGGTGCGGGTCGGTCACGGCACCCGCACCGCGTCAGAGAACCCGGTACCGCCGCGACTCGGCGGCAACCTCGGTGACCTTCACGGTGCGGGTGTCACTCGTCCGAGCAGGCACGAAACTCCGAGACGCCGAGCGACGCTGGTCCGGAATGCGCTCGCAGCTGCCCCCCGCTGCTCGCCGTGATAATGCGCCGTTAGCGGTCCCGACCGGCTGAAGTGCTCTCATTCAACGGGACCTTGGTCCCGCAGGTTGGCCCGATTGGATGCTGGCAGGTACCACCACGGGGCCTAGCGTTGCTCAGGAAGGGTCGCGCCGACCCGGGTTCGCTCTGGGGGGAACGAACGCAGCGGAGGCGCGACCCTTACCCTTCCCCGCAGGAAGTGACGGGAAGTGAAGTTCTGACCCCCCAGCAGCAACAACTGCCCGGCGACGAGCTGCCTTCCCGTCGCCGGGGTCTACCGGTCCCCCGTCCGGGTGAATAGATGTTTGGCGGCAAATACCTGCCGGGCATAGCCAACCCGCGCTGGTCCGGCTGTGACAGAACGGCTTGGAATCCAGCCTCGGACATGGCAGTGATCGGCCGTCGTGCCGTAGTGGACTGAGGGGGCCACGGTGGTGGTTTCTACGAGCTGTGCGGAAACGGACGTCGCCTCGCCAGGAGCGAGGGATGCACGGGGCGTGGGACAGGACAACCTGTTGGAGCGGTGGACGGCGCTGCCGGCGGGGCATCCGGACCGGCCGCGGTTGCGTGACGAGGTGATCCGGACTTTCCTGCCGCTGGCGTACCGGCAGGCCCGCCGGTACCGCAACAGTTCCGAGGACCTTCACGATCTGAATCAGGTGGCGGCTCTGGGCCTGGTCAAGGCTGTCGACCGCTACGACCCGGCTCTCGGGCACAGCGTCATCGCCTACGTCATCCCCTACATCCAGGGCGAACTCAAGCGTCACTTCCGGGACAGGGCCTGGCTGATCCATCCGCCACGCACCATTCAGGAGCTGCGGATGCGGACCAACAGCATCCGCCAGCGCCTCACCCAGGATCTTCACCGCACCCCCACCACCAGCGAACTGGCCAATGAGCTGGGCGTCGGTGTGGAGCAGGTCAGGGAGGCACTGGCGTCCGACCGCTGCTACCGGCCGATCTCGCTGAACACACCGCAGCCAGGGGCCGGCCGCGCACACGACGGTGACACCGAGCTGACCGACATCGTCGGCGATACCGACCCCGACCTGGAGATCGTGGCAGACCGGGCATCGCTGCCGGCCGCGCTGGCACAACTGTCCAAGCGGGACCGCACCGTGATCGTCCTACGGTTCTTCGATGAGCTGACCCAGACCCAGATCGGCGAACGGCTCGGCATCTCACAGATGCACGTGTCCCGGCTGCTCAAGGGAGCGACGGAGCAGATGCGCGCATTCCTCGACGGCGACCCGCCACCCGGCACCGTCCATCACGAACGGAAACCGTGCCCGGCTCGGCACCGCGCCTCTCGCGCCCAGCACGCTTCCGTGAAGGAGGCGGCATGACCTCCTTCTCCCCGACCCCGCTACACACCGAACTCACCCACACCACCGGCTACAGCGTGCTGGCCCTGATCGGCGACCTCGATGCCGCCACCACAGTTGAACTACGAACCCAGATCGACGCCCTCACCGCCACCGGCACCCGGCGCATCGTGCTGGACCTCGGCCCACTGCGCTACGCCACCACCAGCGGCCTGTACTCCCTGGCTGAGGCCCACCGCACCTGCCGCGGCGCCGGCGTCGACCTGGTCATGGCCGACCCGCAACCGCTGGTCGCCACCGCTCTGCTGCTCACCGACGTGACCGACGACATCGCCTGTTACGACACCGTGCACGCGGCCGGCACCGCAGACCCCGACCAACTACGCAGACCCGGCATCTGACCCATCGACACGCACAGAAGGGCCGGCCCTGCGTAAGGCAGGGCCGGCTCTGTACCTGGTGAACCTGACCGATCACAAGCACCGTGTCCCAACCCGTGCTGGGGCACCGTCCTCAGAGGGGGGAGCCGGCCAGCAGGTACGGCAACTAAGGATGCCGGGGCAACCATCTGCCGGCCACACCCGGACGAGTACAGCGTCACGTCGGACCCGGTCGGGGTAGTCCATTGGTCCCACCAGGTCAGGACGGTCGTACCGATGCCGACAGGGGCTGGCCCCCATAGGCTCGATCTCGGCGGCCCGCCGCTCCGAGACCGCCGGGGGGACGGGCTCGTAGAGGCGCGGGCCGCCGCCTACACACAACAAATCGGCCCCACCC
>JBAUUM010000871.1:0-2799 GCA_049582705.1 Actinocatenispora sp. | reverse complement strand
GGCCTCCGCGGCGGGCGGGACGGTGACGGGGGCGTCAGCGGCGCTCAGCCGGTTTGTATTCTCCTGGATCTCATGTTGTTTCTTGAGCTTTGTGCTCGTTTGGGCACTCATGTCGGCCGGTACGGTGCCGGGAGCGGTCAGCACGGCAGCGCGCGTGGACCGGTCGGCGTGGGGAGATACTCGCATCGCCACCCATCGTAGAATCATGGGATGAGTGGATGACAGGAGGTTGTTAGGGATGCCACTCCACAGCGCCGCCCGCACACCGCTGGTGGACCAGGTCATCGAGCAGTTACGCAGCCAGATCAGTTCGGGCGAGTGGCCGGTCGGCAGCCGGATACCCACCGAGCCGGACCTGGTCATCCAGCTCGGCGTCGGGCGCAACACGCTGCGCGAGGCGGTGCGGGCGCTGGCACATCTCGGCCTGCTGGAGTCCAGGCAGGGCGCCGGCACGTTCGTGCGGGCCAGCAGCGAACTGACCGGCGTGGTACGCCGCCGCCTCGCGCAGGCCGAGATGCGCGACACCATGGAGGTACGACGCGCGTTCGAGGTGGAGGCGGCCCGGCTGGCCGCGCTGCGTCGTACCGAAGCAGACCTGGCCGCGCTGCGCGCCGCCCTCGCCGCCCGGGACGACGCCTGGGCCGCGCACGACGTCGACGCGTTCGTGGAGACCGACGCCCGCTTCCACCACACGGTCACCGAGTGCTCGCACAATCCGGTACTGGCCGACCTGTACGCGAACTTCGGCACCGCGCTCCGCGACGCGCTGCACACGTGCGTCGGCGACACCGTCCGGCCGGAGGAGTACCTGGACCATGCCGGGCTCGTCGACGCCATCGCCCGCCGGGACCCGCAGCGTGCCGCCGACGAGGCAGCCAGCTTCCTGCGCTTCCTGGACCGCCAGGTCGACGCCATGCCCTCCTGACCGGCCTCGCGCCCGACCGACCAGAGCCGCCAGGCGCCGCACCCACCCGACCGGAGCGCCCGGCGTCGCGCCCGACCGACCAGGGCCGCCCGGCGCCGCACCTTCCTGATCGGTCCGCGGCGCCCCCGACCGGTCCGCCGCCACCCGCGCCGTGACCCCCGGATGACGCGTCATGCCACCATGACCCCGGCACGGCAGCCACCGGTCGATCCGGTGGCGCCGAGAGGGTGGGAGGGCCGATGGACACGGCGGAGGGCACGGTACTGCCGCTGCGACCGCTGACCGTCGGTGAGCTGCTCGACGCCTCCATCGCGCTGCTGCGCCGCTGTGGATGGCCGCTACTGCTCCTCGGCCTGGGCCTCGCCACCGCGCAACAGCTCCTGATGATCCCGTTCGTCGCCGACCGTGGCCAGATACTCCCGTTCGACTACTGGTTCCTGGCCTCCTGGTGGCTGGGCGGCGAAAGCGTCGCCATCGCGGTACTCGCCGGGCCGGCGACCGCGCAGGCCGTGACCCTGCTGCTCGGCGGCACCGCCCTGCGAGGTCCGGTACTGCTCGCCGCGCCCGGCCGCCGCTGGCTGGGCACCCTGGCGGCCGCCGCCGTGCTCGGCGTCCTCGCCACCGTCGGCGTCTGGCTGTGCGTCGTCCCCTGGATCCTGGTGTACGCGCTGACCGGTCTCGTCGTTCCGGTGCTGATCGCCGACGGCGCGCGTCCCGCGGCGGTACTGACCCGCCCGGTACGGCTGGTGTTCCAGGGCGACCTGCGCCCCGCCGGCGTCCGGCTGCTGGCCTATCTGGGCTGGCTCGCGATCCGGGTGGCCGTCGTACTGGCCGGGCGGATCCTGGTGCAGCGGCTCGGCACCGGCCTCGACCCCGTCGTCCTGACCGTCGTCGCCGCGCTGCCGTGGATCATCGTGGACACGGTCGCCTACCCGGCCCTGGCCTGCCTGGACGCCTGCCTGCACCTGGAGAACCGGATGCGTACCGAGGGCCTGGACCTGGCGTTGGGTCGCCGGCCACCCGGCGCCCAGCCGGGGCACGGCGCCATGGGGGCGGTCTGATGCGGACATCAGCACCCCGGCCACCGGCCAGGACGGCGGCGCTCTGATGCGGGGCTGGGCAGCGCCGCCGGCCACCGGCCACGGCGGCTTCGCCCGGTGGTGGACCGAGTTCGTGGCCGGCCTCGCCGACCACGTGCCGGGCGGCGTGGCCGGGCTGGCCGTACTGGTCCTGCTGCTCGCGGGCGCCGTGACCGGCGCGCTGTACTGGTGGCCGCACCGGCACCTGCGTCCGCGCCGGGCCCGGAGCGTCGAGGAGAGCACGCCGGTCGAGCCGCTTCCCGACGCGGACGAGGACGTGGACGCCGGCCTGCCGGAACGCGACCCCGCCGAGCTACGGTCCCTGGCCGACCGGTACGCGGCGGCGGGACGCTACGCGGAGGCGGTACGCGAACGCCTGCGCGCGATGGTCCGCGAGCTGGTGGACCGGCAGGTGCTGGAGCATCAGCCGGGTTGGACGGTCACCGAGCTGGCGCACGCGTCGGGCGTCGCCGCGCCGACGCTGTCCGCGCCGATGCGGGAGGCGGCCGACCTGTTCTCCCGCATCTGGTACGGCCGACAGCCGGCGACGGCGGCCCACGACGAACGGATGCGGGCGCTGGCCGACCAGGTCGACCGGGACACCGCGCTCCTCCTGCCGGGTGTCCGCCGGGCCACGTCCGGGCCGGTGAGCGTGCCGGCACCGGACGCGAGTCCCGGCGGCACAACCCCAGGCGGCACAACCCCAGGCGGCACAACCCCAGGCGGCACAACCCCAGGCGGCACAACCCCAGGCGGCACAACCCCAGGCGGCACAACCCCAGGCGGCACAACCCC
>JBAUUM010000870.1:0-4255 GCA_049582705.1 Actinocatenispora sp. | reverse complement strand
GCAAAACGTAGAAAAGGGGAAAATGCCCTCAGGGTGAGGAGTGAGGAGTGAGGAGTGAGGCGACCAGCGCGGAGCGGAGCCGCAGGCGGGGCAAGGACCACGGCCATGTGGAGTGAGGATCCCGGGGAGGGCGCCTGGCGCAGGGGTCAGAGGAGGGGGCCGGATCCGGGGGAGGGCTGGGCGCGGAAACAGGCGGGGGCGGCGAAGCCCGCGGTGGCGAACGCGGTGCGTACCGCGTCGGCGACCCGTTCGGCGGCGTCGGCGTCGACCAGGGCGAGCACGCAGCCGCCGAACCCGCCGCCGGTCATCCGGGCACCGTACGCGCCGGCCCGCAACGCCACCTGCACGGCGGTGTCCACCTGCGGCACGGTGATCTCGTAGTCGTCGCGCATGGACGCGTGCGAGCCGGTCAGCAGCGGGCCGATCGCGCGCATTTCGCCGGACCGCAGCAGGGCCACGGTGTCGAGTACCCGCTGGTTCTCGGTGACCACGTGCCGGACCCGCCGCCGGGTGGTGTCGTCCGGCAGCGCCGCGAGTGCCCCGGCCAGGTCGTCGACGCCGATGTCGCGCAGGGCCGGTACGCCCAGCGCCCGGGCGGCCTCCTCGCAGCTGGCCCGCCGCACCGCGTACTCGCCGTCGGTGTGCCGGTGCGGCGCGCGGGTGTCGATGACCAGTACGGTCAGGCCGTCGGCGGCCAGGTCGAGCGGTACCTGCTCGGCGCGCAGGTCACGGCAGTCCAGGAACAGCGCGTTGCCCGCCTGGCACAGTACGGCCGCCGACTGGTCCAGGATGCCGCACGGCATGCCGGCGTAGTCGTTCTCCGCGCGCTGGGCCAGCCGTGGCCGTTCCGCGGTGGGAATGTCCACACCGGACAGTCCGACGAGCGTCTCCAGTACGGCGCACTCCAGCGCGGCGGACGAGGACAGCCCGGCGCCGAGCGGCACGTCGGACTCGATGGAGAGCTGTGCCCCGGCCACCGGATGGCCGACGTCGCGCAGCACCCAGACCACGCCGGCCACGTACGCCGCCCAGCCGGTGACCGCGCCGGGCTTCAGGTCGTCCTCGCCGAACTCGACGGTCTCGCCGGTGAGGCCGGACCGTACGGTCCACCGCCGCCGGTCGAGCCGGCGCGCGGTCACCGTGGTCCGCTGGGCCAGGGCGAACGGCAGCACGAACCCGTCGTTGTAGTCGGTGTGCTCGCCGATCAGGTTGACCCGGCCGGGGGCGAACCAGACACCGTCCGGCTCGCCGTCGAACAGCTCTCCCAGGGTCACACGGTGCCCTTCCGCGACTGGTAGAAGGCCCAGGCGTCGGAGATGATCTCGTGCAGGCCCGGCTTGGCCGGCACCCAGCCCAGCTCGCGGCGGGCCCGCTCCGAGGAGGCGACGACGACGACCGCGTCGCCGTCCCGCCGCGGCGCCAGGGTGACCGGCAGCTTCGCCCCGGTGACCTCCCGCACCACGTCGACGACCTGCTTGTTGCTGTAGCCGTTGCCGTTGCCCAGGTTGTAGATCTTGTGCTGCCCGGGGGTCGCGGCCTCCAGCGCCAGGAGGTGCGCGGCGGCCAGGTCCTCGACGTGGATGTAGTCGCGGACGCAGGTGCCGTCGGGCGTGTCGTAGTCGTCGCCGTACATGAAGAACTCGGCGCGGTCGCCGGCGGCGGCCTGCAGGGCGATCGGGATCAGATGGGTCTCCGGCTCGTGCCGCTCGCCGAGGTTGCCGGACGCGCCGGCCGCGTTGAAGTACCGCAGGCTGACCGCGCCCAGCTCGGACGCGCCGGCCTCGCCGGTCAGCATCATGTCGATCATGAGCTTGCTGGCCGAGTACGGGTTGGTCGGCGCGGTGGCGGTGTCCTCGTCGATCGGGTCGGAAGTGGGCACGTTGCCGTACACGGAGCCGGTGGAGGAGAAGATCAGCCGCCGGGTGCCGGCGGCGCGCACCGCGTCGAGCAGGGCCAGCGTGCCGCTGACGTTGTTGTACCAGTACAGGCCGGGCTTCTCGACGGACTCACCGACGGCGATCTTGGCGGCGAAGTGCAGCACCCCGTCGAAGCCGGCGTCGGGGGTCAGCACCTGGGCGACGTCGTGCACGGGGATGTTGTGGAAGCGCACACCGTCGGGGATGTTGTCGGCGTAGCCGGTGGACAGGTCGTCGAGGATCTCGACCTGGTGGCCGGAGGCCAGCAACTGGCGGGTGACAATGCTGCCGATGTATCCGGCTCCGCCGGTGACGAGAAGCTTCACGGTTATTACGACTCCCTCAGCGTCTGTGCCGCCTGTTCGGGGCGGATGTCGTTGACGAACGCGCCCATGGCCGACTCCGATCCTGCCAGGTACTTGAGTTTGCCAGGCGCGCGGCGCAGCGAGAACAGCTGGAGGTGCAGGTACGCCAGGTGCCGGTCGGCCCGGACCGGTGCCTGGTGCCAGGCCGAGATGTACGGCAGCGGTGCGTCGAAGACCCGGTCGAAGCGCCCCAGTACGTCGAGGTAGAGGTCGGCGAACGCGTCCCGCTCGGCGGCGTCGAGCGACGGAATGTCCGGCACCTGCCGGTGCGGGTAGAGGTGTACCTCGAACGGCCAGCGCGCCGCCGCCGGTACGAACGCCGTCCAGTGCTCGTTGCCGGCCACGACCCGCTCGTCGGCGCGCTCGGCGGCGAGCAGGTCCGCGAACAGGCTCCGGCCGCCGGTGCGGTGCGTGTACCGGCGGGCCGAGTCGAGTATCCGCACGGTGCGCGGCGTCACGTACGGGTAGCCGTAGATCTGGCCGTGCGGGTGGTGCAGCGTGACGCCGATCTCCTCGCCACGGTTCTCGAAGCAGAACACCTGCTCGATGCCGGGCAACTGGGCCAGTTCGGTGGTCCGGTCCGCCCACGCCTCGATGACGGTACGGACCCGGGCCGGGGACAGCCGGGAGAACGACGAGTTGTGGTCGGCGGTGAAGCAGACCAGTTCGCACCGGCCCTGGCCGGGTACCGCGGGCACCAGGCCGCCGTCCAGCGCCGACTGCACGGCGCCGAGCCGGTGGCTGAACGACGGGAACCGGTTCTCGAAGACCACCACGTCGTAGTCCTCGGCGGGGACCTCGGTGGCGCGCCGCGTGCTGGACGGGCAGAGCGGGCACTGGTCGGACGGCGGCAGGAACGTACGGTCCTGCCGGTGCGCGGCGACGGCGACCCACTCGTCCAGTACCGGGTCGTAGCGCAGTTCGGAGGCGACGGGCGGCTCGGGCAGCTCCCGCCGGTCGGGTACGCCGCGGTCGGTGTCGTCCGACTCGTCGAAGTAGATCAGTTCGCGGCCGTCGGCCAGCAGGATGGGGGTTCGTTTCACTGGGCGTCCCGTTCGGCGGTCAGTGGTTCGTCCTCGGTGCCGGCACCGGGGTCGGTGTCGGCACCGGTGTCGGTGTTGGCGCGGCCGGCCGGGGCGACGACGAGTTCCCCGACCCTGCCGGTCAGCGCCTCCCGGGCGGCGCCGTCCAGGCCGTCGTCGGTGACCAGGACGTCGGCGTCGTCGAGCGCGGCGATGGTACTGATGCCGACCGTCTCCCATTTGGTGTGGTCGGCGAGTACGACCAGCCGGCGGGCGGCGGCGACCAGCGCCCGGTCGGTCTCCGCCTCCATCAGGTTGGGGGTGGTGAACCCGGACCGCGCGCTGATGCCGTGCACGCCGAGGAACAGCTGGTCGAGGTTGAGCGAGCGGATCGCGGTGACCGCGAACGGTCCGACGAGCGCGTCGGACGGGGTGCGGATGCCGCCGGTGAGTACGACGGTCTGGTCGGTGCGCCCGTTGTGGTAGAAGACCTCGGCGACCGGCACCGAGTTGGTGACGACGGTGAGGCCGGCGACGTCGAGGAGCTGGTGCGCCAGGCTCCAGGTGGTGGTGCCGGCGGACAGCGCGATCGCGGTGCCCGGGGACACGAGCGAGGCGGCGTGCCGGGCGATGGCCTGCTTCTCCGCCTGCTGCCGCATCGACTTGGCGGCGAAGCCGGGTTCGTCGGTCGAGCCGGGCGCCAGGGTGGTGGCGCCGCCGTGCACCTTGGACAGCAGGCCCCGTTGGTCGAGCGCCTCCAGGTCGCGCCGGATCGTCATGTCGGACACGTTGAACTCGCGGACCAGGTCGGACACCCGTACGCCGCCGTGTCTGCGCACCAGTTCCAGGATGGCGGACTGGCGTTGTCCTGCGAGCAACGTGGCCTCCCGGTCGGCTCTCCCCGACAGCGGTCAGTCCGCCGGCGCGCGCCCCGGGTCGCTGTCGGCCGGTC
>JBAUUM010000869.1:0-8876 GCA_049582705.1 Actinocatenispora sp. | reverse complement strand
GCCGGGCGCGGTACGCGGCCCTGGACGAGGCCGCCGAACGGCACGGCGCCCCGGTCGTCCTGCTCGGCCACACCCTCGACGACCAGGCCGAGACCGTACTGCTGGCGCTGGCCCGGGGCGCCGGTCCGCGCGGACTGTCCGGCATGGGGGCGCGGCGCGGCCGGTACCGGCGGCCCTTCCTGACCCTGCCCCGCGCCACCACTGTCGCGGCGTGCGCCGAACTGGGCCTGGCCGCCTGGCAGGATCCGCACAACGCCGACCCCGCGTACACGCGGTCCCGGCTGCGGGGCGCGATGGCGGAACTGACCGGCCTGCTGGGTCCCGGGCTCGTCCCCAACCTGGCCCGTACCGCCACGCTGATCGCCGCCGACACGGAGGTCCTGGACGGTCAGGCCGCGGCCGTCCTCGCGCGGCTGTGGGGGGACGCGGGCCTCGACGCGGTCGCCCTGGCGGCGGAACCCACCGCGATCCGCACCCGGGTACTCCACTCGTATGCCCGAGCGCTGGGCGTCTCCGGCTCCGCCCTGGCCGCCCGGCACGTGACCGCACTCGACGCCCTACTGACCAACTGGCACGGCCAGGGCCCCGTCCACCTACCCGGCGCCCTCACCATCCGCCGCCACCACAACCACCTGACCCCCACAACCACCTGACCCCCACAACCTCCCGCCCCCCGTAAGCCCCCGCCCCCGCTGGTCGGGGCGAAGCCCCCGACCGCGCGCCGACTGCACGCACCCGCCGCAACGCCGATGTGCGACCTCGCGGCGCCGGCAATGAAGCCCGGCGAACCCGCCGCCCGACCACCAACCCCTGGGGGGCCGGGGGCAACCCCCCGGCGAGGGGGTTCGGGGGAGCGGAGACTCCCCCGAAAAAACCGCCCGCCAGGGCCACGCCCAGCCAGCGGAGAAGCCCACGGGGGTTCGGGGGACACCCCCGAGACCAGACCTACGAGGTCTGAAACCGGTGCCGATAAGCCATCGGCGCAGTCCCCAACCGCCGCCCGAAGTGATGCCGCAACGCCGCAGCATTACCGAACCCGGTCCGTACCGCGATCTGATCCACGCTCAACGCGCTCTCCTCCAGCAACTGCCGCGCCAGGAGCACCCGCTGCGCCGTGACCCAGTCGTGCGGGGTGGTACCCGTCTCCGCCCGGAACCGCCGGGCGAACGTGCGCGGCGTCAGATGCGCCCGGTGTGCCAGCGACTCGACGGTGAGATCGGTGTCGAGGTTGGCCTGCATCCAGGCCAGTACCGAGGCCAGCGACGCCGACGAGGGGGCCGGCTGGACCGGCGTCTCGATGAACTGGGCCTGACCTCCGTCGCGGTGCGGCGGCACGACCATGCGCCGAGCCAGCGCGGTGGCGACCGCCGAGCCCTGCTCCTTGCGTACCAGGTGCAGGCAGGCATCGATGCCGGCCGCGGTGCCCGCGCTGGTGAGGATCGGGCCGTCCTCGACGTACAGCACGTTCGGGTCGACCTTCGCCGTCGGGTACCGCCGGGCCAGTTCCTCGGTGAACCGCCAGTGCGTCGTGCAGTGTCGCCCGTCGAGCAGGCCGGCCTCGCCGAGCATGAACGCACCGGAGCAGACGCTCACCACCCAGGCGTCGCGTGCCGCGGCGTCCCGCAGGCCGTCGAGCAGTTCCGCGGGGGCCTTCGCGTACGCGGTCAGCGTCTCGCGGCGGCTGTCCGGTTCACCCAGGGCCGGCACCAGGATCACGTCGGCGTCGGCCAGCGGGGACAGGTCGTGGTCGGGCGTGAGGTCGAAGCCCGACTTGGAGCGCACGCTGCGCCCGCCCGGCGAGCAGACCGCGAACTCGTACGACGGGAACCCCTCGTCGGTCCGGTCCACCCCGAACACCTCGCAGATCACGCCCAGTTCGAAGGCGGCCACACCGTCGAGGACGACCGCCGCGACGCGTGTCAACATGCCGCCCAGTCTAGTGGCAGAAAATCGATGGGCAATGTCATCCCTGCCACTGGCTCGCGCCGGGCGGGGCGGCGAGGATTGACCCGTCGATGCGCATCGGCGACGGCGGCCAGGGCCGGGCCCGGGCCGCACGGAGACGACCCGAAGGGGAATGTCATGTCCACGTTGCTGTTCATCGTCGTGCTCACGCTGCTGCTCGGCGCGGCACAGCTCCTCGGCTGGACCACCGACAGCCGGGACTCCCGGGACTGGCGGTCCGAGGACCGCTGACACGCGGCGGCGCGAGGACCGCTGACACGCCGGCGAAGCCTCCGTCCGCGCCGGTCGCCCGGCTCCGGCACCCGCCTGACCTGCCGGGCGACGTCACCCCCGGACGCGACGCCGCCCACTGCGTCAGGCAGGCTGGGGTCATGGCATCGGGTAGCTGGTACTCGAAGGACATCGCTGAGGTCATCGTCAGCGAGGAGCAGATCCGCGAGAAGATCGCCGAGCTCGCCAAGCAGGTCGCGGCGGACTACGCCGACGTCGACGGACTGTTGCTGGTCGGCGTCCTCAAGGGCGCGTTCGTGTTCATGGCCGACTTCGCCAGGGCGCTGGACCTGCCGGTCGAACTGGAGTTCATGGCGGTCTCGTCGTACGGCGCCCGCGCCACCTCCTCGGGAGTGGTGCGGATCATGAAGGACCTGGACCGCGACATCTCGGGCCGGCACGTGCTCGTCGTCGAGGACATCGTCGACTCCGGGCTGACCCTCTCCTGGCTGCTGCACAACCTGGAGAGTCGGGGCCCCGCCTCGGTCGAGGTCGTCGCGCTGCTCCGCAAGCCGGACGCGGTACGGGTCGATGTGCCGGTGAAGTATGTCGGGTTCGATATCCCCAATGAGTTCGTGGTCGGATACGGACTGGATTACGCGGAGCGGTACCGCGAACTGCCCTATGTGGGGTTGTTGCGGCCGGAGGTCTACAGCCGCTGACGGCGGTCGGTCAAACGACGTGACGGTGTTCCCGTCTCAGCCTTTCCTCAGGTACGCTCTGCGCCATCAAATGCCGCGGTCGGGCCCGCTGACCAGGGGATTGCTGGCGGGATGCCTGACTTTCAGGGCGGTTTGGGTCACTTTGTGCTCTGACTCGCTGGTCTGGCTCCGCGCACCTCGCCCCCACGGTGTACCGTCGAATAACCGAGGACTAACTGGTTCACGCCGGTCGTTGACCGGCGAGTCGCAACGACGGTGTGAGATCGGGAGGGGCGGGGCGCCCGCAGTGGGCCCGCAAAAGCATGGAGCGAACGCGATTCTTTCGTAGGCCGCTGTTTTGGATCATCCTGGTGATCCTCGGCGCGATCCTGCTCAGCTCTTTCATTACCGGCGGTGACGACTACAAGAAGGTCGACACCTCTGTCGCCGTGGCACAGATCAACAAGGGCAACGTCAAGAGCGTGACGCTCGAGGACAAAGAACAGGTCCTCCAGCTGAACCTCAAGAAGCCCTATCAGGGCTCCGGCGACAACAAGGTCAACTCAAGCAAGATCGAGGCGTCCTTCCCTGCGATGTCGGCCGACCGCATCTACGCGGACGTCCAGAAGCAGGTCGAGGCCGGCAAGGTCAACACCTTCGACACCAAGGTCACCAAGGACAGCGTCTGGGTGCAGCTGCTGATCAGCCTGCTGCCCGTCGCGGTCGTGGTCGTCCTGCTGGTCCTGTTCATGTCGCAGATGCAGGGCGGCGGCAGCCGGGTGCTCAACTTCGGCAAGTCCAAGGCCAAGCAGCTGACCAAGGACATGCCCAAGACCACGTTCGCCGACGTGGCCGGCTGTGACGAGGCCATCGAGGAACTGGAGGAGATCAAGGACTTCCTCCAGACCCCGGCCAAGTACCAGGCACTCGGCGCCAAGATCCCGAAGGGCGTGCTGCTCTTCGGCCAGCCCGGTACGGGTAAGACGCTGCTGGCCCGCGCCGTCGCCGGCGAGGCCGGAGTGCCGTTCTATTCGATCTCCGGCTCCGACTTCGTCGAGATGTTCGTCGGTGTCGGTGCCTCCCGGGTGCGTGACCTGTTCGAGCAGGCCAAGGCCAACGCGCCGGCCATCGTGTTCGTCGACGAGATCGACGCGGTCGGTCGACACCGTGGTGCCGGTATGGGTGGCGGCCACGACGAGCGCGAGCAGACGCTCAACCAGCTGCTCGTCGAGATGGACGGCTTCGACACCAAGGGCGGCGTGATCCTGATCGCCGCCACGAACCGGCCCGACATCCTCGACCCGGCCCTGCTGCGTCCCGGCCGGTTCGACCGGCAGATCGCCGTGGACACGCCCGACATGGAGGGCCGGAAGGCCATCCTGCGGGTGCACGCGCGCGGCAAGCCGTTCACACCCGACGTCGACCTGGAGACCCTGGCGCGTCGCACGCCCGGCTTCACCGGCGCCGACCTCGCCAACGTGATCAACGAGGCCGCCCTGCTCACCGCACGCGGGGGCGAGAAGGCCATCAGCGACCACAACCTGGAAGAGGCCATCGACCGGGTCATCGCCGGCCCGGAACGCAAGACCCGGGTCATGAGCGCCAAGGAGAAGAAGGTCACCGCCTACCACGAGGGCGGCCACGCCCTGGTCGGATGGGCGATGCCCCAACTCGCGCCGGTGCACAAGGTGACGATCCTGCCGCGTGGCCGGTCCCTCGGTCACACCCTGGTCCTGCCGACCGAGGACAAGTACTCGCAGACCCGCTCGGAGATCATCGACACCCTGGCGTACGCGCTGGGTGGCCGGGCCGCCGAGGAGCTCGTCTTCCACGAGCCGACCACCGGTGCCGGAGACGACATCGAGAAGGCGACCAGGATGGCGCGAGCCATGGTCACCGAGTACGGCATGAGCGCGAAGCTCGGCGCCGTCAAGTACGGCACCAGCGAGTCCGAGCCCTTCCTCGGCCGCGACATCGGCCACCAGAAGGACTACTCGGACGAGATCGCCGCCGACATCGACTCGGAGGTCCGCTCACTCATCGAGCTGGCCCACGACGAGGCGTGGGAGATCCTGGTCGAGTACCGCGACGTGCTG
Organism: Actinocatenispora sp.; assembly: GCA_049582705.1. Taxonomy (GTDB): domain Bacteria; phylum Actinomycetota; class Actinomycetes; order Mycobacteriales; family Micromonosporaceae; genus Actinocatenispora. The sequence continues at coordinate 3,904 of JBAUUM010000869.1, read as the reverse complement.
GACAACATCGTGTTGGAGCTGGTCGAGAAGGAGACCGTCACCAACGCCGACATGGAGCGCATCTGCGCCCGGGTCGTGAAGCGTCCGCCGCTGGCCCCGTACAACGGGTTCGGTAAGCGCAAGCCGAGCGACAAGCCGCCGGTCCTCACGCCGGCCGAGGCCGCGTCGCTGAAGGAGCGGGCCGAGGCCGACGGCGCCGCCGCGCTGGCCGGGAAGACGCCCGCGGGTTCCATGAACGCGAGCGGCGCACCGCGCTCCGAGTCGGAGGAGCAGCAGGACACGCCGTCCAGCCAGCCGACCGACTCGACCACCGACAGCGACTCCGCCACATCGAACGAGTGGGGCCGACCCCGGCCGTTCGGTCAGTCCGGCGGATTTGCCGGCGGCGAGCAGCACTGACCGCACGACAACGACACGTCGAGCCCGGCCTCCTGCCGGGCTCGACGCGTGTAAGGGCCCAGGGGAGGACGCGGTGACAGACGAAGCGGACCTGGACATCGACCATGTGGCGGCCCGACTGATCAGTGGCGGGCTCAACGGCGGCCCGGTCGAGAAAAGCGTCGACCTCGACCGGATCGAGCACGCGGTCCGGGAGATCCTCCTCGCCATCGGCGAGGACCCCGAGCGCGACGGACTGCTCAAGACGCCGTCCCGGGTCGCCCGGGCGTACGCGGAGATGTTCGCCGGCCTGCGGGTCGACCCCGCCGCGGTGCTGACCACCACGTTCGAGGAGGACCACGACGAGCTGGTCCTGGTGCGTGACATCGAGGTGTACAGCTCCTGCGAGCACCACCTGCTGCCGTTCCACGGCGTGGCGCACGTCGGGTACATCCCCGGGGCGCACGGCCGGATCACCGGACTGTCCAAGCTGGCCCGGCTGGTCGAGGCGTACGCGCGGCGGCCGCAGGTCCAGGAGCGCCTGACCTCCCAGATCGCCGACACGCTGACCGAACGCCTCGACCCGCGCGGCGTCATCGTCGTCGTGGACTGCGAGCACCTCTGCATGTCCATGCGCGGCATCCGCAAGGCCGGCTCCCGCACCGTCACGTCCGCGGTACGCGGTCATTTCGAGCGGTCCGTCGCCGCTCGCGCGGAGGCCATGTCCCTGGTGCTCGGCCGCTGACGCCGCCTCCTGGCCGCTGGTCCCACACGCCCGTTCCTGGCTCGCCCTTCCCGACCGCTGGCGTTGCCGCCGCGTCGCTCGCTCACGCCCTCCTGGCTCGTCCTTCCTGACCGCTGGCGTTGCCGCTGCGTCGCTCGCACACGCCCTCCTGGCTCGCTGATGCCGCCGCGTCGCCCCGTCCCTCGCTGACGCCGCTCCCTGGTGGTTTGCTCCCGCGCGGTACCGTGATGCCCGTTTCCTTACCGGGAGGGAAGGTCGATGGGCGCGGGATCGGGACAGTCGCTGCACTCGATGCTCACGGGAATCCAGGTCGCGCCGGAGGATCTACACAGCGCCGCCGACTGGATCCGGGCGGTCGGCGATCACTGGGACGATGCCGTCGTCGGAGGGCTGCGTACCACCGTCGGGCCGCACCCGGCCGCTGCCGGCTCACCTGGTGGCGCGTCCGGCGCTCTCCACGGGTACGGCCGGTTCGACGAGGCGGACAACCTCGGTCGGGTGGTCGGCGACGCCCGCGACGCGCTCGCCGCCCGGATCCACCGGATCGCCACCCTGCTCGACGACCTGCGGAAAGTCACCGACCGGATCGCCGACAACTACGAGAACACCGAGGTGGACAACGCCGCCCACCAGAAGCAGCTGATCTCGATCCTGGACGCCGCGACGGCGCCGAGTACGAAGGCCACCCGGTGACCGGCCCCGCCGGCGGCACCGGACTCGACGGCAGCTGGGAGGACGCCGTCGCCCGGGTCGTCGTCGCCGGAGAGCCGAGGACGGTGCACTCACTCGCGCAGGCATGGAAGCGGCTCGCCGACGGGATGCCCGACCATCAGCGGGCGCTGGGCGAACTCGTCGGCCGGCTGTGCCAGGCCCGCGGCGGGTGGCAGGGCAAGGCGTCCGACGAGTACCAGAAGATCGTCAAGAGGATCTCCGACGAGATCGGCGCGCTGCACGACGACTGCACCCAGATGGCCGCCAACCTGGGGCAGGCGGGCCAGACACTGTCCGAGGCGATCGCCCGCATCCCCGTACCGCTGGTCAAGGTCGGCGCATTCGACATCGACCACGAACTGCCCAACGGCACAGCCATGGACGATTCGCTGCGGGACCCGAACACCTTCGACAGCGCACTGGCCGCCGACTACGACCGTGACCCGGGAGGCTACCGGGACTTCCGGGCGATCACCGCAGGGCGCGGCGCCAACAACCTGCGTACCGGAGTCGCCGGAGCCGAGGACTACCGCGGGACGCCCGGCGGGCCTACCGGCGTCAACCCACAGCGGGAACTCGACGCCTGGTACTACCCCAACGCCGCGGCGGCCGATCGCGCCTTCCGCCACCTCCGCCAGCAGTACACCGACCAACGCACCACGTACAACTTCTCGAGCAATGAGATCGGTGAGGTCAGAGGATATGGAAACAAAGAGGAATCCGGCACGGGCGCAAAAACCGCTAGTGGTTTAGCCGATCATGTATCGCAGTCAGTTGGTGCGGCCCCACATTTGGAAGGGTCACCTTCTAGTGGGCGCGGTGACCTGCTGGCGAGAGGCCGAGACAACCCTGGGGACGTCGACAAAGGATCCACAGATCCAAATTCTAAGTTAGCAGGAGCGCAGGACAGAATTTCCAATAGAGATATCTATGGAATTCCAAGTGCTGCTCGGCCGGCCAGTCTGGGTGCAAGCACAGATTTGCCAGGCGGAGTTATTTCACCAGGAGTGAGCTCTTCAGGGCACAACTTCTCTCCGATGCCGCCCTTGGCAAGACCGAATCAGGCCGGCATCGAGTCTGGGGCCGGAGAGGGGCGCATCCAATCCCTGTCGCCATCTATGTCGCCAGGTCTTATGTCAAATGGTGCCGGAAACCGGGTCGGAGAACGAGACCAGCGGACGACGTGGCTGACCGAGGACGATGAGAACATTTTCAGCGCGAAGCTTGCACCCCCAGGGGTAATCGAGTGAGTTCGGCGGCTGGCATCCGTTGGTATCGACGTGTCTTAAACGGCGCTTCCATCGTGGCCATAGCGGTGTTGGCAACTTTGCAGGCCTCTCCAGCTGATGCATCTCCGGTGAGAGCGGGTCAGTGGTTCCTTGACGAGCTTAGAATTCCGGCAGCACATCGGTTTTCAACCGGAAGTGGGATGATCGTCGCTCTGATTGACAGTGGAGTTGATCGAAAGGCGCCAGATCTTGGTAATCATATCTTGTGTGGTAAAGATCTCGCGGTCGCGTTTCCTGCAAGGTGTGGGTGGCGTGACGATGACGGCCACGGGACACATATGGCAGGAATCATTGTGGACCAAGGCGGTGGGCCAACTCATGCATATGGCGTGGCGCCCGATGCGAGACTGCTGCCAGTGCGCTGCGGTTGTACACAGGATCAGCTAGCGGCAGCCATTCGATATGCGGTGGCAAGACATGCCGACGTGATCAATATTTCACTGTCATTACCGGGCGCAACTTCGCCAGCTCTATTGAACGCCGTGGCGCTTGCGCTAAGGCGAGATGTAGTTGTGGTAGCGGGTGCTGGGAACGTTTCGGTACATGGGGCGATGATGGCAAATCCGGCTGTGATCCCAGGCGTTATCGCTGTCACAGGAACCATGCAGCACGGGATTTATTGGCCGGGCTCCGCGCGAGGGCATCGATCGAGTATTGCGGCACCTGCTAAGGGCATTGTGGCGAGCGGTGCCTCCGTTAACACGTCCACCGGTTACGTATCTGGAATTGGTACCAGTGATGCGGCCGCAATAGTCTCTGGAGTGGTCGCTCTGATTCGTTC
>JBAUUM010000868.1:0-8675 GCA_049582705.1 Actinocatenispora sp. | reverse complement strand
ATCGGCACCATGCCCGACGCGACGGCCGCGGCCGACCCGCCGGACGAGCCGCCGGGCGTACGGTCCGGCCGCCACGGATTGCGGGTCACCCCGGTCGCGTCGTCGGTGACGGCGAACAGCCCCAGCTCCGGCATGCGGGTGGTGCCGACGATGACGGCGCCGGCACCGCGCAGTCTGCGCACCACCTCGTGGTCGTGCTCGGCGGGCGGCAGGCTGGCCACCGGGGAGCCGTAGCCGAGTGGCTCGCCGGCCACCGGCACGTTCTCCTTCACCGCGACGGGCACCCCGGCCAGCGCGAGACCGCCCAGGTCGGGCAGGTCGTCGACGATGCCGGCCTCGCCGAGCGCCGGCACGGTGCGCACCGACCGGAATGCCGTCAGCTGCTGGTCAGCCTCGGCCAGGTAGCGCAGGTGTTCGTCGACCACCTCGCCGGCCGTGGCGTGGCCCTTGCGAACCGTGTCGGCGATCTCGGTCGCCGACGCACCGACCCAACCCATGACGCCCCCTCCCGGCAGCGATATCCATCGTGCCAGTGTGTGGGCAGGGCCGGACATTCAGGTACCTCAGAACCCGGACTTACCGGACGAGTCAGGGCGGCGCGTCTTCAGATGGTTGACGTCGGGGGCGCGACATCCTCGCGTCCCCGACGTACCGCGGTGCTCGCCGACGTGGTCGGCGGACCGTCAGCGCAGCGCCTCGTCCAGGTCGGCGAGCAGGTCGTCCACGTGCTCGATGCCCACCGACAGCCGGATCAGGTCGTCGGGCACCTCCAGCGCCGAACCGGCGGCGCTGGCGTGCGTCATCCGCCCCGGGTGCTCGATCAGCGACTCGACGCCGCCCAGGGACTCCGCGAGGATGAACAGCTTCGCGCGCTCGCAGACCTGCAGCGCGGCGTCGACCCCGCCGGCCAGCCGGAAGCTGACCATGCCGCCGAACCGGTGCATCTGCTTGGCGGCCACCTCGTGCCCGGGGTGGTCGGGCAGACCCGGGTAGAGCACCCCGGACACGGCGCGGTGACTGCCGAGGAACTCGACGATCCGTTCCGCGTTGTCGCAGTGCCGGTCCATCCGTACGCCGAGCGTCTTGGCCCCGCGCAGGGTCAGCCAGGAGTCGAACGGGCTGGCCACCCCGCCCATCGAGTTGGAGTGGAACGCCAGGGTCTCCGCGAGCTCCGGGTCGGTGACGACCAGCGCCCCGCCGACCACGTCCGAGTGACCACCCACGTACTTCGTGGTGGAGTGCACCACCACGTCCGCGCCCAGCGGCAGCGGCTGCTGCAGGTACGGCGAGGCGAACGTGTTGTCGACCACCAGCCGGGCGCCGCGCTCGTGCGCCAGGCCGGCCAGCTCGGTGATGTCCGCGATGGACAGCAGCGGGTTGGTCGGCGTCTCACACCAGACCAGCCGGGTCTCCGGAGTCATCGCGGCCCGCACGCTGTCCACATCGGAGAGTTTGGCGGCCGTCCAGGACAGGCCCCAGCGCGCCGCGACCTTGCTGAACAACCGGAAGGTGCCGCCGTACGCGTCGTTCGGGATCACCACGTGGTCGCCCGGCTTGCAGACGGCGCGCAGCAGGGTGTCCTCGGCCGCCATCCCGGACGCGAACGCGAACCCGTGCCGGCCGCCCTCCAGCGCCGTCAGGCACTCCTCCAGCGCCAGCCGGGTCGGGTTCTTCGTCCTCGAGTACTCGTAACCCTCCCGGGTGCCGCCGACGCCGTCCTGCGCGTACGTGGACGTGGCGAAGATCGGCGGGATCACCGCGCCGGTGCGGGGATCGGGATCCTGCCCGGCGTGGATCGCGAGGGTCTCGAAGCTGTATGTCATGAGGTGGCCTCCGGAGTCGATGTCGTGGCGGGCGTCGGGCGGCGCCGCGTGGAGCGCAGCGGGCCGGCGCCGGTCGGCCGGTTCCGCGCGCGGCGGGTCGGTACGCCCGCCGGCGGGTCAGCGGCAGAACAGCGGAGGCCGCCGGATGGCTGGGTCATGCCGCCGAGCGTATCCGGCCGCAGTTGTTCTCGTAGTGCCTGGCGGATCTTCGATCCGAGGGCACTCCGGATCCTCGATCCGGGTGCCCGGAAGGATCTTCGATCCGGGTGCCCGGAAGGATCCTCGCGGCGACCACGTGACCTCGCCCGGCCGGCCTCCCTGTCCGGCCCCGGCCGCGGGCCATAAGGTACTCCCCGTGAGCGACTGCCTGTTCTGCGCCATCGTGGCCGGTGACGTGCCGGCGCACCGGGTCCTCCAGACATCCGATGTGGTCGGGTTCCTCGACACCCGGCCGGTGTTCAAGGGCCACGTGCTCGTCGTACCGCGGGAGCACCGGGAGACCCTGGCGGATCTGCCGGCCGATGCTCTCGCGCCGTACTTCGGTGCGGTACAACGCGTCGCGATCGCCGCGGAGCAAGCGCTTTCCGCCGCCGGCACCTTCGTCGCGCTGAACAACCGGGTCAGCCAGAGCGTTCCGCACCTGCACACCCATGTCGTACCGCGTAACCGGAAGGACGGACTTCGCGGCTTCTTCTGGCCCAGAACGAAGTACGCCTCCGACGACGAGGCCGCCGAGTACGCCGACCGGATCGGTACCGCGCTGCGGTGAGCCGGCGGGCGGTTCCGGGGACGCCCCGCCGCCGATACTACCCGTCCCGCACGGTGGCCCGTCCCGCACGGTGGCCGGAAACACCCCGCACACGTGGCCGGAAACACCCTGCACGGGTGGCCGGGGACACCCGTGCGGGTGGCCGGGAACAGCGGCGCCCCGCCCCTGGTTGAGCACAGATGAACCCATCGTTCGGGAGGTCCACCGTGTCGCTGTTCCGCCGCTCCGACGATCTGCCCACCCCGGACCAGGCGTTGCCCGGCCGCACCGAACCGGTCGCCGTCGCGAACCGGCACACCGTCCTGGACACCCCGGTACGAGGTCCGTGGCCGGACGGCCTCCAGGTCGCAGTCTTCGGCATGGGCTGCTTCTGGGGCGCGGAGCGGATCTTCTGGCGGATGCCCGGCGTGTACTCGACCGCCGTCGGCTACGCGGGCGGCAGCACGCCGAACCCGTCGTACGAGGAGGTCTGTTCCGGCCGCACCGGCCACGCCGAGGTCGTCCAGGTCGTGTTCGACCCGGCGAAGGTCTCGTACGAGCAGATCCTCAAGGCGTTCTGGGAGAACCACGACCCGACCCAGGGGATGCGACAGGGCAACGACGTCGGCACCCAGTACCGGTCGGCGGTCTACACCACCACGCCGGAGCAGGCGGCCGTCGCCGAGCAGAGCCGGGACGCGTTCGCACCGGTGGTCACCGCCGCCGGACATGGACCGATCACCACGCACATCGGGCCGCTCGGCGACTTCTACTACGCCGAGGACTACCACCAGCAGTACCTGTCGGACGCGAAGAACCCGTACGGCTACTGCAACCACGGCCCGAACGGGATGAGCTGCCCGATCGGCGTCGCCTCCACCGGCTCCTGACGACCGGCTCCCGATCACCCGCGAACCGTGGCGCCGCGTCCGGTGCCCGGGCGGGTATGCCACGGACAGCAATGGCGTCCCGGACGCGGTACCGCTCCCGGGACGCCATTGTGCTGGTAGTCCGTGACCACACGGAACGTGGCCACGAGTTCATGATGACAGCCCGCTGACGGCTGCTAGCGTCGGGGGCATGGCGCAGGATGCTCCACGGCAGGACGACGTGCTGGCCGCGTTCCGGACCGAGGCCGCCGAACTGATCGGCGCGCTGGCCGGACTGTCCGATGAGGACTTCCGACGACCGACCCGCTGTACTCCGTGGACCGTCGCGGAACTCGTCGCGCACGTGGCCACGGCGAGCGGCCGGTTGACCGCGGCGCTGGCAGCGGATCCGCCCGGACTGGCCACGGTGTCCATAGTGGACTACTACCGGCCGGACGAGCGGTTCTCGGCCGGCACCAACGAGATCCGGATCCGACTTGCCCGGGAACAGGCCGCGGCCGCCACGAACGGCCGGGCGCTGGTGGTCGACCTCGCCCGCGCCGCCGCCGACGCCCTCGCCCTGGCCGACACGACGCCGCCGGACCGTACGGTCCTGACCCGACACGGCGATGCCATGACACTGCACGACTTTCTCGTCACCCGGGTGGTGGAGCTGGCGCTGCACGGTCTCGACCTGTCCGACGCGCTGGACCGCGAACCGTGGCTGACGGAACCGGCCGCGACAGTGGTAGCCGCGCTTGTACTGCCGGCCTCCGGCACCGGAGTCGCCGACGCGCTCGGCTGGGATCGGACGACCCTGATCCGCAAGGCCACCGGCCGTGCCGTACTGACCGACGCCGAGGCCGGTTACCTGAGTACGCACGGGATCCACTGGCTCACGTTCGGCTGAACGGGCGCCGACCGGCGGGCCCGTAACACCCACACTCGCGCGGCCAGTCTCCGCACCCCACGGCGAGCCACCCGGCGAACTGTGCAGCAACACGCCGACCTGTTCGGCGCGCCGCTGCACACAACAGGGTGGCCCCGCGAACTGTGCAGCGAAACGCCGACTCGTTCGGCATGTCGCTGCACACAACGAGGCCACGCGCACACAACGAGGCCACGCGCGCGACCAGGAGGCCACGCGCGAGAGAAGGCAGCACGCGAACTGTGCAGCGAAACGCCGACCTGGTCGGCGCGCCACTGCACACAACGAGGTTTGCGGTGCGGGACACGGGCAGAAACAGACCACGTCGCGTGACGGGCAGGGCCCTGTCGTGACAGGACAACTGCGTACTGTCACTGCCCTCGCGGGCCGTTGACGTGGCACGAAGACGGGATGAGTCGGTTCGCGCCGGCCGGGTACGGTTTCATCAACGCCAACACAGAGCAACAAACACGAGGGAGCTAACGGTGGAGGAATACCACGCCGACGTTGACGGTGACGGCCAGGAAGACAGCATCCAGGTCGACCAGACGTCGAACGGCACCGAGTACCTGATCGACACGAACAACGACGGTACGGCCGACTACCAGGCCCTGGACTCCGACAACGACGGCGACCTCGAGTACGTCGAGGCCGACACCGACGGCGACGGCACCGCCGACGTGACGGCCAGCGTTGGCGACGACGGCCAGGTCGACTACGCCGCGGCCGACACCGACGGCGACGGGTCGTACGACACCGCGGTCGCCCAGGGCGACGACGGCAGCTACCACGAGGTCAGCTACACCGACAACGACAACCCCTACCTGAGCGCCTGAGCACGGGACGGGAACGCGACACCACGACAAGGGCCGGCCCCACGGGGCCGGCCCTTGTCCGTGCCCGCAGTACGATCCGGGCATGTGGCTGCGTGCCGGCGTACCCGCCGACTCCCAGGATCTGTTCACCCTGCAGCGTTCCGCGGCGCTCGCCGCGTACGGCCACATCTTTCCGCAGGACCGCTATCCGTTCCCCGAGCAGCAGGTCGCCGCGCTGTGCTGGCGGATGCTGACCAGTACGACCGAGCGGGTGCTCGTCGCGGTCGGCGACAACGGGCCGGTCGGCTACGTCAGCCACGAACGCGACCTGATCACCAACCTGTACGTGGCCCCCGACCAGTGGCACCGCGGCATCGGTGGCCGGCTGCTCGCCGCCGCCGTCGACGCGATCACCGACGCCGGCCACGGCACCTGCCGGCTGAAGGTGATGACCGAGAACCATCGCGCGCGGGAGCTGTACCAGCGGCGGGGTTGGCAGCCCGACGGTACGAGCGAGCAGGTCCGGTTCCCCCCGCACCCGACGCTGCTGGGCTACCGGCTGACCGTCACCCGGCCGACAGCCGGGACCGCAGCAGCCGCACCGACTTCTGGAAGTACCGGTGCTCCGGCGGATGCGTCAGGAACTGCACCAGCGCGAACAGATCCACCGCACGACTGATCTCCCGCCAACCGTCGGGGAGCACGCCGCCCGCCTCGGTGTAGCCGGTGACGAAGCCCTCCTCGAACCCGGGCGGCCGGTCCGGCGCGAAGCGCAGCACGTTGCCCACGTCGAACAGGGGCGTGGCGACCAGGGCGAACTCCCAGTCGAGGACGGCGGTCAGTCGCCAGCCGTCCCCGTGCCGTTCGGCCAGTACGTTCTTCGGGTTGTAGTCGCCGTGCACCAGGTGGCTCTGCGCCGACACCCGCTCCACCAGCGGCGCCTGCCGGTTCGCCAGCGCGGTCAGTGCGGCCAGTTCGGCCGGGTCGAACGCGGCGGCCGCGTTGCCGGCGGGCAGCTCCCGGGCGACGTACTCACCGAGACCCGTCGCCGGCGACCCGCCGCTCACCGTGAGCCCCGGACCGAGGAAACCCGGTGCCGGGAAGGTGACCGCGTGGACGGCGGCGAGCGCGGTGCCCATCGCCCGACCGAGCGCCGCGCTGTCCTCCGCCGCGCCGCCGGCCAGTACCCGGTCCCCCGGTACGCCGGGCACGAACCGGGTGACCAGCAGTGCCGAGGAGAACAGCGCACCGTCCGGGTCGGCGTACAGCACCTCGGGTACCGGGACGGGGCCGCCGGACAGCCGGGCCAGCACGTCGCGCTCGACCACGCAGGCCGCGCCGTCCCGGTACCGGCGCAGCACGTACCGTTCGCCGTCGCCGCAGGTCACCCGGGTGTTGGCGTTGCGGTAGCCGCCGGTCAGCGGACGCACGTCGACGACCGGCCGGCCGCCCAGCACCTGCCGGGACAGCACGGCCAGGTCAGCCTCGGACCACGCGTCGTCGACCATGCGCCGCCACCCGGCGGGCTACCTCAGTTGGTGGCCAGGTACGTCAGCAGGTCCTGCCGGGTCAGCACGCCCTTGGGCTTGCCGTCGTACAGCACCAGGGCCGCGTCCATGGACTCCAGCAGCGTGATCGCCTTGCCCACCGGCTGACCGGCACCGATCATCGGCAGCGGCGACGACATGTGCCGCTCGATCGGGTCGTGCAGGTTGGCCTTGCCGCTGAACAGCGCGTCGAGCAGGTCGCGCTCGGCCACCGAACCCATCACCTCGGCGGTGACCAGCGGCGGCTCCGCCTTCACGACCGGCATCTGGCTCACCGCGTACTCGCGGAGGATGTCGATCGCGTCGCGGACCGTCTCGGTGGGGTGCACGTGCACCAGTTCGGGCATCGCACCGTCCTTGCCGGCGAGCGCGTCGCCGACCGTGGCGGTCTCGTCGCCGGCCGAGAGGAAGCCGTAGTGCGCCATCCACTCGTCGTTGAAGATCTTGGACAGGTACCCGCGGCCACCGTCCGGCAGCAGCACGACCACCACGTCGTCCGGCCCGGCCTTCTCGGCGACGCGCAGCGCGGCGACGGCGGCCATCCCGCAGGAGCCGCCCACCAGCAGCCCTTCCTCGCGGGCCAGCCGGCGGGTCATGTCGAACGAGTCGGAGTCGGAGACCGCGATGATCTCGTCGGCCACCTTCCGGTCGTACGCGTCGGGCCAGAAGTCCTCGCCGACGCCCTCGACCAGGTACGGCCGGCCGGTGCCGCCGGAGTAGACGGAGCCGTCGGGGTCGGCGCCGACGACGCGCACCTTGCCCTCGGAGACCTCGCGGAGGTAGCGGCCGGTGCCCGAGATGGTGCCGCCGGTGCCGACGCCGGTCACGAAGTGGGTGATCCGCCCGTCGGTCTGCTTCCACAGCTCCGGGCCGGTCGTCTCGTAGTGCGACCGGGGGTTGTTCGGGTTGGAGTACTGGTCGGGCTTCCAGGCGTTCGGGATCTCCCGGACCAGCCGGTCCGAGACGTTGTAGTACGACCGGGGGTCCTCCGGCGCCACCGCGGTCGGGCAGACCTCGACGCGGGCACCGTAGGCGCGCAGGACGTTGATCTTGTCCTCGCTGACCTTGTCCGGGCAGACGAAGACGCACTGGTAGCCGCGCTGCTGCGCCACGAGGGCCAGGCCCACCCCGGTGTTTCCGCTGGTCGGCTCGACGATCGTGCCGCCCGGCTTCAGCTCGCCGGACGATTCGGCGGCCTCGATCATCCGGGTCGCGATCCGGTCCTTCACGCTCCCGCCGGGGTTGAAGTACTCCAGCTTGGCCAGGACGGTCGCCTGGGTGCCCGGGTAGAGCACGTTCCTCAACCGGACCAGTGGTGTGTCGCCGATCAGGTCGACAACCGACTCGTAGTAACGCACGCCGTTGTGCCCCTTCACCTTGTTCCACGCCGGGCTGTCAGTCCCGCACTCCCTGATACTGACGCCACGGCAGCTTACGGCGTCCGGCCAGGTACGGACCGTCCGCCTCGGCCATTCCGGCAGGGACTTCCCAACTTCTACGCCACGTAGTATCTTCTACGTGTAATAGAAGTGTGCCGACGGTGACCGCCGCCGTCAGCACGTCCGGCGCTGCGGCGCCGGTCGGACCGGGCTCGGGGGAGCGGTCATGAAGCGTCCGAAGTTCGACCCCAGGAAGGCGCCCGCGCAGACTGCGGACTGGGCGGACCAGCGACTGGCCGGTGCCGGCCCGCTGCGGAAGGTCTTCAACAAGGTCTTCCCGGACCACTGGTCGTTCATGCTCGGCGAGATCGCCCTGTACTCGTTCATCATCCTGCTGCTGACCGGGACATTCCTCGCCTTCTTCTTCACCCCGTCGTCCCACGAGATCGTGTACCACGGCTCGTACGTGCCGCTGCGGGGCATCCAGATGTCCGAGGCGTACGCGTCGACGCTGAACCTGTCGTTCGACGTGCGGGGCGGGCTGATCCTGCGGCAGATCCACCACT
>JBAUUM010000867.1:0-3744 GCA_049582705.1 Actinocatenispora sp. | reverse complement strand
GGAGGCCGGTGGGCGCGGCACCGGCCCGCGGGAACGACCGCCGTCGATCCCTCCAGCGGGCCCGCGCCGTCAGCTCAGGGTGCTGCCGACCCGCCGGGCGGCCGACACGGCGTGCGGCTCCAGGTCCGGTTCGTCGCCGGCCGTGTCGAGCCGTAGCACCAGGTTGCTGAACCGCGCGTACACGGTCACGCCGGTCTCGTGCCGCAGGGCCACCGCCTCGTCCCCCAGATGGCGCACCGTGCCACGGGACCGACCGCCCTGCGACACCTGGTCGCTGAAGTCGTTGGTGAGGCCCACGTGCGCCACCCGCGGCGCCGACAGCGGTCCCTTCGTGTCGTACCGGGTCAGCGACAGGCGGACCACCCGCGACGGCCCGGTGGCGGCACTGCCCTGGTACGTGCAGGTGGAGCCGTCGCTGTTGCCGGTGCTGTCCGCGCGCAGCAACCCGTCGCCGAAGGCGTCGCGTACCTGCGACGACCCGAGCCGGGCGCACGCGTCGGGCGCGGTCGGATACCGGCCATGGTCGGCGAAGGCACCGTTGAAGAACAGCAGCCCGCCACCGCACGGTACGAGGATCACCATGGCCACCACGGCGAGCGCGCCGACCAGGCCCGGGTAGCGCAACCAGTGCCGGCGCGGTTCGGAGCCGTCGTCGGAGGCCATCGCCGAGTCCAGGGCCGCCAGGTCGCCGTCGTCGGCGGGTTCGGCGGACTCCTCGACGGCCACGGCCGAGCCGTCACCCTCGGCGGCGTCCGCACCGGGTCCGTCGTCGGCCGCACCGGCGACCGATGGCGCCGTAGCCGACGGGTCCGGGGCGGCCCAGTCGGCGTCCGCACCGGGGCCGGTCGCGGGCACGGCGTTGTCGGCCGGGCCGGCGGGCCCCCCGGACTCCTCCGGCGGACCGGGTTCGGCGTCGGTGACGGTGGGATCGGACACTACGGCTTCACACCCGTGATCTCGACGTTGTAGAACAGCTCCTCGGGCAGCACCCGGGAGAGCAGCTTCTCGTCCATCGCTGACAGCGCCTGCCAGGAACGGAAGGCGAACCGCGCCCACCCGTAACCTAGCTTCTCCTTCGGCACCGCGGCCTCGAAAGTACGAACTGGCCAGCCGAGGAACGCGGCGGTCAGCTCGTCGGTCGCGACCTCCACGTCGACCGCCCCGGCCCGTTCGGCCAGGGCACGCAGTTCCTTCGGGTCGAAGGTGTGCAGGTCGACGACGGACTCCAACGCCGCGGCGGCGCTGGAGTCGTCGAGTTCCTGCTGCGGTCGGCGCCATCCCGACAGTCCGGGCAGCCGCGTCACGTTGGTGGTGGCCCACCAGGTCAGCTGGCCGAGCTTGCGGGCGTACCAGTCGCCGACCCTGGTCGGCTCGCCGCAGAAGACGAACCGGCCGCCGGGCTTCAGCACCCGGAGCACCTCGCGCAGCGCCTGCTCCACGTCCGGGATGTGGTGCAGCATCGCGTGCCCGACGACCAGGTCGAAGCTGTCGTCGTCGTAGCCGATGGTCTCCGCGTCGCTGACCCGGCCCTCCACGTCGAGCGCCAGCTGCCGGGCGTTGCGCAGCGCGACCTCCACCATGCCCGGCGAGATGTCGGTGACGTGCCCCTTGTCGACCACGCCGGCCTGCATCAGGTTGAGCAGGAAGAAGCCGGTACCGCAGCCGAGTTCCAGCGCGTCGCCGTACGGCCAGCCGTCGTCGCCGGCGACGTGCGAGAAGCGGTCCCGCGCGTAGTTGACGCACCGCTCGTCGTACGAGATGGACCACTTCTCGTCGTAGGTGTCCGCCTCCCAGTCGTGGTACAGGATGTTCGCCTGTTTGGGGTCGTCGCGAGCGGCCCTGACGTCGTCCACGGTGGGGCGGTTCCTGTCGCCGGACATCTGGTACCTACCTATTTTCCGGTGAAGTCGGGCTTCTGCTTGGCCATGAACGCCTCCATGCCGGCCTTCTTGTCCGCCGTCGCGAACAGCGCGGCGAACAGCTGGCTCTCCAGCGCGAGTCCATTGTGGAGGTCCACGGACAGGCCGACGTCGACGGCCTGCTTCGCGGCCCGCAGCGCCTGCGCCGGACCCGTCAGGTACGGCCGGACCAGTTCGACCGCCGCGTCGAACAAGGCGCTGGACGACTCGTCACCGGCCGGTACGACCCGGTCGACCAGACCGATCCGCTCCGCCTCGGCCGCCGTGACGTGCCGGCCGCTGAAGATGAGGTCCTTGGCCCGGGCCGGACCCACGAGCCGGGCGAGCCGCTGGGTGCCGCCGGCGCCCGGGATGATGCCGAGCAGGATCTCCGGCTGGCCGAGCTTGGCGGTGTCGGTGGCGATCCGGAAGTCGCAGGCCAGGGCGAGTTCGCAGCCGCCACCGAGGGCGTACCCGGCGATCGCGGCGACCACCGGCTTCGGGATGCGGGCGATCGCGTCGAAGGCGCTGGACAGCTGGGGGGCGCGGGCCGCCATCTCGGCGTAGCCCATGACCGCCATCTCCTTGATGTCGGCACCGGCGGCGAACACCTTCTCGCCTCCGTACACGATCACCGCCCGCAGGTCCTCGCGGTCGGTCGCCTCGGCGGCGGCGGCGCGCAGCTCCTCCTGGACGGTGGTGTTCAGCGCGTTCATCGGCGGACGGGTGAGGCGTATGACGCCCAGTCCCGGGTGCTCGGTGACCGTCTCCAGTTGGACGAACTCCCCCACGCAGACCTCCTGAGTACGACGGCGGGTGCGGCCCTGCGGATCACGAGGGCACCGCGAGGGGCAGCCTATCGCCACAGGTGCGGCCCGGACTGCGGTGTGCCGCCGGGTCAGCGAACGGGTGACCACGCCGGCACGGTACGCACCGACCAGGTCAGACGGCCTGCGCCGTGTAGCGCTCGCCGACGCGGTTGACCGCGAGCGGCAGGCCGAAGGTCTTGGTGAGGTTCTCGCTGGTGATCACGTCGGTGGCCAGCCCGGCGGCGATGATGCCGCCCTCGCGCAGCAGCATGGCGTGCGTGAATCCCGGCGGAATCTCCTCGACGTGGTGGGTGACCAGCACCGTCGCCGGCGCGTCCGGGTCCATGGCCAGTGTCGAGAGTCGGTGCACCAGGTCCTCCCGGCCGCCGAGGTCGAGCCCGGCGGCGGGCTCGTCGAGCAGCAGCAGCTCCGGGTCGGTCATCATGGCGCGGGCGATCTGGGCACGTTTGCGCTCGCCGTCGGACAAAGTGCCGTACCGGCGCTCGGCGAGCGGCCCGATGCCCCACTGCTCGATCAACTCGACGGCGCGGGCGGTGTCCATCGGGTCGTACTGCTCCCGGAATCTCCCCACCACGCCCCACGCCGCGGTCACCACGGCGTCACGCACGGTCTCGTCGGCGGGTACCCGCTCGCCCGCCTTGGCGGTCACCAGGCCCAGCCGGGTGCGCAGTTCGGCGATGTTGGTGCGGCCGAGCCGCTCGCCGAGGATGTGCACGGTGCCCAGGGTCGGGTACAGCCCGGCCGAGGCGAGGTTGAGCAGGGTGGTCTTGCCGGCCCCGTTGGGGCCGAGCAGCACCCACCGCTCGTCCAGCTCGACCTGCCAGGAGACATGCCGGACCAGATGGTTGCCGTCCCGGCTGACGGTGACGTCATCGACCGCGATCACCAGGTCGGGGTCGACCGTCACCTCGTCGGGTGCCTGCGTGCTGTCCGGAGTCCGTGCCGCCACGCGCACATCCAATCATGCGGCCGTCCCCGCCCGGCCCGGCGGCCCGGCGCGCGGCGAGCTGTCCCAC
>JBAUUM010000866.1:0-7812 GCA_049582705.1 Actinocatenispora sp. | reverse complement strand
GGGCCACGCCACACCGGGCCACGCCACACCGGGCCACGCCACACCGGGCCACGCCACACCGGGCCACGCCCGTCACGGTCCGCCGTGCCGGGCGCGGCGTCGTGACGGGCACGAACGGTCAGGCGGGCGGCAGGGTGATGCGGGCGTCGACGCCCACACCACCGCGCCCACGCGTGTTCGGGTCCTGCGGATGCGCCGCGGTGAGCGTGATCGTGCCGTGGTGCACGCGTACCAGCTCGCGGACGATCGCGAGCCCCAGCCCCGAACCGCCGTCGTCGCGGGCCCGCGCGTCGTCCAGCCTGGTGAACCGGTCGAACACCCGCTCCCGGTCCGGTACCGGGATGCCCGGCCCGTCGTCGCGTACCGACACGACCGGCCGGCCGGCCTCGGTGGCGACCGAGAGCAGTACCTCCGTGGTGGCGTGCCGGACGGCGTTGTCCACCAGGTTCGACACGACCCGGCCGAGCGCGGTCGGGTCACCGGCCGTCCACACCGGCTGGTCGCTGGTCACCCGTACCGGCACCCGGGCCGCGTCGTAGCGTTCCGCGATCTCGTGCACCAGCAGGTCGAGGTCCAGCCGCTCGGACCGCCGGGCCAGCCGGGCGGTGGCCTCCTCCGGGTCGCTGACCCGGGCCAGTAGCAACAGGTCGTCGGTGAGCCGGGCCAGCCGGTCGGTGTCGGTCAGTACGTCGGCGGCCACCTCGTTCCACTCGGCGGCGTCGCCGAGCCGTACCGCGACCTCCAGCTGGGTACGGATGCTCGCCACCGGGCTGCGCAGCTCGTGCGCGGCGTCGGCGACGAAAGCGCGCTGCCGTTCCTGCCCCGCCTGGAGCCGGGCGAGCATCCCGTTCAGCGTGGTCGCCAGCCTGGCCACCTCGTCGTGCCCGGTCGGCTGCGGCAGCCGGTCGGCGGCCGACCCCGACGTGGTGATGTCCTCCGCGCCCCGGCGCAGCGCCTCGACCGGTCGCAGGGTCCAGCCGACCGCGCGCCACGCCAACGCCGCGAGGACCAGTACCAGCAGCGGGTACGCCACGAGCAGCACGTTGCGCATCAGCTGCACGGTGCGGGTCAGCTCGCCGGCCGGTACGCCGACCAGTACGGTGTCCCGCCCGGCCGGTTCGGCCACCACCCGCAGCGGTCCGTCCAGGCCGACCCGGTCGCCGGGGATGTAGCTGCGTTCGCCGCCCCGCGCGGCGTCCAGCTCGTCGGCGTGCAGGATCGGCATCAACCGGTCCGCACCCGTGGACACGGCCACGATCCGGTCCCGCCGGTCCACCACCTGGATCACCGCGCCGCCCTGCGCGGACGGGATCGGGTCGGGCAGCTTGTCGGCGGTGACCAGCGCCGCCACTTCGCGGCCGCTCTGTACCGCGGCCGAGTCCAGGGACTGCTGCAGCGTCGTGTTCAGTGCGTACACGAGCAGTACGCCGCCGAGCCCGAGGCCCAGCGCCAGGCCGAGGGAGCCGATCAGGATCAGCCGGCCCCGCAGGCTCAGCCGGTGCCACCAGTGCATCGGGTCTCCTCCGCTCAGGCCGGACTGGGTACGACGCGGTAGCCGGCGCCGCGCACGGTGCGCAGCGAGGACCGGCCGAACGGTGCGTCGATCTTGCGTCGCAGGTAGCCGACGTACACCTCGACCACGTTCGGGTCGGTGTCCTCCGGCGCGTCCCAGACATGGTCCAGCAGCTCGATCTTGGAGACCACCTCGCCGCCGCGCCGCAGCAGGTACTCCAGCAGGGCGAACTCGCGCGGCGTCAGGTCGATCGGCTGGCCGTCCCGGGTGACCTCGCGGGTCGCCGGGTCGAGCCGCAGGTCACCCGCGGACAGTACGGTCGGCCGGGCCGGGGTGCCCCGGCGCAGCAGCGCCCGCAGCCGGGCCAGCAGCACCACGTACGAGAACGGCTTCGTCAGGTAGTCGTCCGCGCCCGCGTCCAGGCCGTCGGACTGGTCGTACTCGCCGTCCTTCGCGGACAGCACGAGTACCGGCACCCAGTTGTTCTCGTCCCGTAGCTGCCGCACGATCCGGTACCCGGACAGACCGGGCAGCATGATGTCCAGTACGACCGCGTCGTACTCGCCGTGCCGGGCCGCCTCCAGGCCGCCGGGCCCGTCGTGTACGACGTCCACGGTGAACCCCTCGGCGGTCAGGCCCCGTTTCAGCGCGGCGGCCAGCCGGACCTCGTCCTCCACGACCAGTAGTCGCACCGTCCACCTCCGCTGAGAAAACCGCCGGACACCATGGTCGCGCGTCAGTCCTGAGAGGGACTCAGCTCGGCTCAGGTTCCTCACAGGGCAGATTGGGCATGCTGATGGTCGAACCGGGGAGAAGTCCGCCGAACCTCCCGCTCGACGGGCTCCACCCGGGCATGACGATGACGACGGGGAAAGAGGGGGTACGAGATGTCAGTACTGACGTCACGACCCGCGTTGCGCTGGGCGTTGCCGGCCGCCGCTCTGGTGGCCGTGATCGGTGCCGGCAGCGCGGGCAAGATGCTGGTCGCCCACGCGGACGCCGGGCTGCCGCACCGCAGCCCACAGCAGTTGCTGATGGACGTCGCGCAGGCGAAGGTCAACGGTCTGTCCGGCACG
Organism: Actinocatenispora sp.; assembly: GCA_049582705.1. Taxonomy (GTDB): domain Bacteria; phylum Actinomycetota; class Actinomycetes; order Mycobacteriales; family Micromonosporaceae; genus Actinocatenispora. The sequence goes on along the minus strand of JBAUUM010000866.1, from coordinate 5,223 downwards.
ATCGTGCAGAAGTCCGACCTGGGCCTGCCGAAGCTGCCCGACTTCGACCTGGGTGGCAGTGGCTCCGACCTGACCTCGATGGTCAACGGGAACCACACCGTCCGGTTCTGGTACGACGGGCCGAAGCACGTACGCGTGTCGCTGCAGGGGGCCGACTCGCAGCAGTCCGACCTGATCCGCAACGACCGCAACGTGTGGAGCTACCACAGCGCCGACAAGTCGGCCACGCACACGAAGCTGTCCGCGGACGAGGCCCGCAAGCACGGCGCCGCTGCGCCGTCGGTACTGCCCTCGGGCGCGCCGACCTCGCTGAAGGGCGGCATCGGGCAGATGCTCGGCGACCTGGCGCCGACCACCAGGATCAGCACCGACGGCACGGCCACGGTCGCCGGCCGGCAGGCGTACGAGCTGGTGGTCACGCCGAAGGACAACGCGACCCGGGTGCAGCAGATCCGGATCGCCGTCGACGGTGACAAGCACATTCCGCTGCGGGTGCAGGTGTTCGCCCGTGGCTACAACACTCCCGCGTTCGAGGCCTCGTTCACGCACGTGAGCTTCAGCAAGCCGGACGCGTCGGAGTTCACCTTCAACCCGCCCGCCGGCACCAAGGTGCGCGACGTGCAGCCCGGCAAGGACGAGCCCAAGGGCATGCCGCCCGCGCGGCACGGCCAGGCCGACGCCAAGGCGCACCACGGTGACGAGCCGAAGGTGATCGGCAAGGGCTGGACCTCGATCGTCGTGGCCAAGGGCGTGGACACCACGGTCCCGGCCGGCAAGACCGCCGAGGAGAAGAAGGCCGCGGCCGCCGCGACCAAGTTCCTCAACGATCTGCCGAAGGTGCACGGATCGTGGGGCTCGGGTCGGCTGCTGAAGTCGCACCTGGTCAACGTCCTGCTGACCGACGACGGCCGGCTCATCGCCGGTGCGGTCTCGCCGGACCGGCTCTACCAGGCTGCCTCGCAGACCAGGTAGACCCGTCCGGTACGCATCAAGCGCTCCACCGGAAATCGGCGCGCCGCCCCTACTGGTCTGGGGCGGCGCGCCTTCCGCGTCCCCGGCCCTTCCGTGTCCCCGGCCGCCCGCTCGCCCCGTCAGGCCGGGCGGGGCCGGTGCCGCCCCCGCTTCTGTGCACTGAACGGCGGCACCCGTTCTGTGAAGCGACACGCCGATCTGTTCGGCGTGTCGCTTCACAGTTCTGTGTGCCCTCCCGTTCTGTGCAGCGACACGCCGACTCAGTCGGTGTGTCGCTGCACGGTTTCAGGTCGAGGGCGGACCACGGCGTGGCGGCGGCCACGGATCAGTCCACAGTGGACGGGCTTACCGGATCGGGTCGGCGCTGGCATACTCCTCGCGTGTCCATCCCTCCCGCACCCGCGCTGCCCGAGTCCGTCGAGCCGGACTGGCTCACGCGGTACCGGGCCGGCCAGCATGTGCTGGTGTGGCGGGAGATGCGGCGGCTGGGCGCCGCGATCCGCACCGGCGCGCTCGCCGACGAGGCCCGCGCCGTCGTGGCCGAGACCATGAGCCGGGTACGCGAGAACGTCGAACTGGTACGCAAACGGCTGCTCGCCGTCGGGTACGACTTCATGGTTCCGTACCACGAGGTGCACGCGCCGCCGGCCGACGACACCACCACCGCGCTGGACGAGTTCGAGGCGGCGCACGACGTGATGCCGCTGTCCCTGCGGGCGTTCTACGAGATCGTCGGTACCGTCGACTTCCGCCAGGCGCCCGACCAGCTCGTCCGGTGGTACGCCGCTGAGCAGGGTCGGGACGTCGACGAACTCGGCATGCTCGGCGAGTACGACCCGCTGGTGGTGATGGGGTTGCCGCTGGAGCCGGACGACTGGGACCGACGCCCGGACGGCGGCTGGTTCCTGGCACCGGACGAGTTCCACAAGGCCGACTACAGCGGCGGCGAGAACTACCACGTGCTGCTGCCCGACGCCGCCGCGGACTTCCGCATCGACGGCATGTACGGCATCGACGAGTGGTTCGTCGACTATTTGCGGGCGACGTTCACGGGTGGCGGGTTCCGGGGCCGCTGCGAGTCGGACGGGCCGGACTCCCGCAAGCTGCTGCCGGACCTGCGGATCTGCCGGGAGCTGGCGCGGGACCTGGTGCGATTCTGACCATGCCGCGCACCGCAGCCGACGCGCGTGTGCCCAGGCCCCAGGCCCGCCGCCCACCCGTTCTGTGCAGTGAAACGCCGAGTGGATCGGCGTGTCGCTGCACACAACGAGCCCTGCACGTGAACTGTGCAGTGAAACGCCGAGCGGATCGGCGTGTCGCTGCACAGAAAGAACGGGAGGGACGGCGGTGCGGACCCGACAGAAGAACGGGGAGGCGCAGGGAGTCGAGGAGGGCCGGTCAGCCGCTCAGCATGCTGCCGAGCATGCCGCCGCCACTGGACTTCTGCGCCGCCGGGACCTTCGGGCCCTCGCTGGGCTGCACGAGGACGAACCCGTTGCCCTGCAGGCACATCTGGAACATCTCGCCGGAGCCGCCCTTGAGCATCGACTTCAGCCCCTCGGACCGGACGATCGAACTCTGCAGCTGGCTGGACCAGCCGATGACCGCGTCGGTGTCGACGTAGACCGGCATCTGCGGCGACACCGGGATCACCAGCGGGTCACCCTCGGAGATGATGGCCAGGTTCCCCTGCCCGGAGAACGTGCAGTTGAACAGGCCGCCGCCGACCATGCCGGCGCCCTTCACCATCTGGATGTCGTACCGCAGGGTGGGGTCGAAGCAGAGCACGTTGCGGCCGTTGATGGAGAGCTGGTCGTTCTGGTCGAGGTTCATGATGAAGCATTCGGCGGCGGTGTCGGCGAACCAGATCTCGCCCTGCCCGCTGACCTTCATCAGCGCCACGCCCTCGCCGGTGACGGCACGCTTGAGGAAGTTGGCGGCGCCCTGGCCCTTGGTCTCCATCCGGATGTTGCCGCGGTACGCGATCATGGCGCCCTGCTTGGCCATCATCTCGCCGTTCACGGCGTACTTCACGCACTTCTTGTGCTGCAAGCTCATGCCGGCCTGGGTGGGCGGCTGGGCGGTGTTCTCGGCTTTGAAAAGGTCGCTGCGCACGGTGGTATTGCTCCTCGTGGTCGTGACGCCCCGGGGTGCCCGGCCCGTGGCCGGCGGCGCCCATCGGGGTCGGGGCGGAACGGTCGGGCGCGCCGGAGAGCCCGGTTGCCGCCCGTCCGCCCCCACGGTAAGGGACCCACGCACGGATCAGCATCGCTACTACCAGCTGGATCTGGGCCCTCTCGCAGCGTCACCGCCGCCTGCGGTGCGGGCCGCGCGCGCCGGCCGGTCGCCCGCGGGGGTCAGGCCCAGCCCAGCTCGTGCAGCCGGGCGTCGTCGATGCCGAAGTGGTGCGCGATCTCGTGCACCACGGTCACCGTCACCTCACGTACCACGTCGTCCTCGGTGCGGCTGACCGCCAGGATCGGGTTGCGGAAGATCGTGATCCGGTCCGGCAGCACCGCCGAATAGTCCGCGCCGCGGGTGGTCAGCGCGTAGCCCTCGTACAGGCCGAGCAGCAGGCGTTCGCCGGGCGGCGGGTCGTCCTCCACCAGGATGACCACATTGCTGAGCAGCCGGAGGAGTTCGGCGGGCACGCTGTCCAGCGCGTCCGCCACCAGTTCCTCGAACCGCTCCCGGTCCATGGACACCGCCATGCACCGATTCTCCCGCGTCGATGCCCGTCCGGTGGGCCCTCCGACGCCCAGCGGCCCGGCGCCCAGCGGCCCGACGCCCAGCGGCTCGGCGCCCAGCGGCCCGACGCCCCGCACGGTGCCCGCCGGCCCACAACGACCCAGACGGCGCCCCACGCCCGACGGCCCTCACCGACACCAGGCGGCACACGACGCCGCCCGGCAACGCGCCCGTCAGGATGCGAACTGTGCGTCCAGCACGATCTCGGTGCCGGCCAGCGCCTTGGACACCGGGCAGCCCGCCTTCGCCTTCTCCGCGTACTGGGTGAAGTCCGCCGCCGTCAGGCCGGGCACGTTGCCGACCGTGTTCAGCACGATCCGGGAGATCGTCGGCGCGCCGTCCACCGTTTCGAGGGTCACCTCGGCGGTGGTCTCCACGGCGGTCGGCGGGTGCCCGTCACCGGCCAGCATGTTCGACAGCGCCATCGAGAAGCACGCGGCGTGTGCGGCGGCGATCAGTTCTTCGGGGTTGGTGCCGCCGGAGCCGTCGCCGAACCGCGAGGTGAACGAGTATGAGCCCTCGTACGCGCCGCTGCCCAGCGCCACCCTGCCGGCGCCCTCCTTGAGATCGCCGCGCCAGACCGCCGCAGCCTTCCGTACCGGCATCCTCGACCTCCCTCTGGACCAACGTGAACGGCTCCGACGCTAGCGCGATCGGGCCCGGTCGGCCTCCCGACGAGCCTCGGTACACCCGACCGGCCACCACTCGGGCCGCGTGCGACCCACGACCTGCTCCACGCTCGGGCACCACCCGGGTACGGAACGCGGTGGCTAGCAGCAAAAGGTGGTGCGGCCGGCGGGGTGCGTCGGTAGCGTCGCCGCGATGCTGAGCCCCGACTTCCCGCTGCGTACCGGACGACTGCTGCTGCGCGCGTACACCGAGGACGACCTGGACTTCGTGTACGACCTGGAGTCACGACCCGAGGTCGCCCGGTATCTGTTCTGGTCGCCACGGGACCGCGAGCAGGCGCGTACCTCGCTGCGCCGCAAGATCGCCGACACCGCGCTGCGGGCCGAGGGCGACACCCTCACCGCGCTGGTACTGAACGCGGAGACCGGCGAACGCATCGGCGACGCGCAGCTCTTCTGGATCAGCCAGGACCGCAGGCAGGGCGAGATCGGCTACGTGATCCACCCCGACCAGGCCGGCCACGGGTACGCCACCGAGGCGGCCGCGGCGATGCTGCGGCTCGGCTTCGAGGGTCTCGACCTGCACCGGATCACCGGACGGCTGGACAACCGCAACGCCGCCTCGGCCCGGGTACTGGAACGGCTGGGCATGCGGCGCGAGGCGTGCCTGGTGCACAACCAGTACTACAAGGGCGAGTGGGCCGACGAGGTCGTGTACGGCATGCTCGCGGACGAGTGGCGGGCGCGGGAGACGGCGTCGGCGTCGGCATCGACAGGCTGAGCCGCTGGTCGGGGCCCGCGTCGGCGTGAGCGGTGCCCGGCCCCACCGTGCCCGGCCCCACCGTGCGCGGCCCCACCGTGCCCGGCCCCACCG
>JBAUUM010000865.1:0-12996 GCA_049582705.1 Actinocatenispora sp. | reverse complement strand
GACCGGTGGCAGTCGCCACCGGCCAGCCCCGTGGAACATCGCCGCGGCCCAGGGCGCGGCGACCGGGACGGCGGTCAGGCCGTCTCGGTGATGGGCCGATCCACCCAGCTCATCATCGACCGGAGCTTCTTACCGACCACCTCGACCGGGTGCGCCGCACCCTCCTCGCGGTACTTGGTGAAGTTCGGTCGACCGTTGTCGTCCTCGGCGATCCACTCGTTGGCGAAGGTGCCGTCCTGGATCTCGCCCAGGATCTTGCGCATCTCGGCCTTGACGTGCGCGTCGATGACGCGCGGTCCACGGGTGTAGTCGCCGTACTCGGCCGTGTCCGAGCAGGAGTAGCGCTGGCGGGCGATGCCGCCCTCCCAGATGAGGTCGATGATGAGCTTCAGCTCGTGCAGGACCTCGAAGTACGCGATCTCCGGCTGGTACCCGGCCTCGGTCAGGGTCTCGAAGCCGGCCTGGATCAGGGACGACACGCCGCCGCACAGGACGGCCTGCTCACCGAACAGGTCGGTCTCGGTCTCCTCGGTGAACGTGGTCCTGATGACGCCGGCGCGGGCGCCACCGATGGCAGCGGCGTACGACAGGGCGGTGGTGAACGCGTTGCCCGTCGCGTCCTGCTCCACCGCGACCAGGTCCGGCACGCCCTTGCCGTCGGCGAACTGGCGCCGCACCAGGTGACCCGGCCCCTTGGGCGCCACCATCACCACGTCGACGCCCTCCGGCGGCTGGATGAACCCGTACCGGATGTTGAAGCCGTGGCTGAACAGCAGAGTCTTACCCGGCGTCAGGTTCGGCGCGATCTCGTTGGTGTACAGGCTGCGCTGCACGGTGTCCGGGGCCTGGATCGAGATCAGGTCGGCCTCGGCGGTGGCCTCCGCGGGCGTGAGCACCCGCAGCCCCTGCTCCTCGGCCTTCGCCCGGCTCTTGGAGCCCTCCTGCAGGCCGATCCGCACGTCGGCGCCGGAATCGCGCAGGTTGAGCGCGTGGGCGTGCCCCTGGCTGCCGTAGCCGATGACGGCAACCTTCATACCCTGGATCACCGACAGGTCGGCGTCGTCCTCGTACAAGACCTCAGCGGCCATGACTGTCCCTCTTCTCAGTGGTTTGTCTCTACGGGTGCGGAGGCGAGTGCCATTCGTTCGATGGCAAGGCGGAGCGGGGCGCCGTGTGCGAGTTGGGCACACGAGCCGCGCGACAACGCCGCCAGCGGGCGAATGACGCCGCCTACGCTGTGCTGCGGAGGGTGGGGCTGGTGATGGACCGTGCGCCGCGGCCGATCGCCACGAGGCCGGACTGCACCATCTCCTTGATCCCGAACGGTTCGAGCATCCGGAGCAGTGCCTCGAGCTTGTCGCCGGTGCCGGTGGCCTCGATGGTCAGCGCGTCGGGCGCGGCGTCGACGACCTTGGCCCGGAACAGCTGGACCGCCTCCATCACGTGGGTACGGCTCTGCATGTCCGCGCGGACCTTCACCAGCAGCAGCTCGCGCTGAACCGACGCGTCCGTCTCCAGTTCGACGATCTTGAGGACGTTGACCAGCTTGTTCAGCTGCTTGGTCACCTGCTCCAACGGGGAGGACTCGACGTTGACCACGATGGTGATCCGCGAGATGCCGGGATGTTCGGTCTCCCCCACCGCGAGCGAGTCGATGTTGAACCCGCGCCGGCTGAACAGCCCGGCGACCCTGGCCAGGACGCCCGGCTTGTCCTCCACCAGTACGGAGAGCGTGTGCCTGCTCATGTGATCGCCTCTCCAGCTACAGATCGTCGTCGTCGAACTCGGGGCGGACGTTGCGGGCGAACAGGATGTCGTTGTTCCCGACGCCGGGCGGAACCATCGGCCAGACCATCGCGTCCTTGCCGACGACGAACTCGACCACCACGGGCCGGTCGTTGATCTCCATCGCTTCCTTGATGACCGTGTCCACGTCGCCCTGGGCCTCGACCCGCAGCCCGACGCAGCCCAGCGCCTCGGCCAGCTTCACGAAGTCGGGCACCCGGTGCTTGTGCGTGCCCAGGTCGGTGTGCGAGTAGCGGCCCTCGTAGAAGAGGGTCTGCCACTGCCGGACCATGCCCAGGTTGCCGTTGTTGATGATCGCGACCTTGATCGGGATGCCCTCGATCGCGCAGGTCGCGAGCTCCTGGTTGGTCATCTGGAAGCAGCCGTCGCCGTCCACGGCCCAGACGGTGGTGTCCGGGACGCCGACCTTGGCCCCCATCGCCGCCGGCACCGCGAAGCCCATCGTGCCGAGGCCGCCGGAGTTGATCCAGGTGTGCGGCTTCTCGTACCGGATGAGCTGGCTCGCCCACATCTGGTGCTGGCCCACGCCGGACACGAAGACGGTGTCCGGGCCGGCGATCTCGCCGAGCCGCTGGATCACGTACTGCGGGGCCAGGGTGCCGTCGGACGGCTCCTCCCAGCCCAGCGGGTACCGCTTGCGCAGGTCGTCGAGCTGGCTCCACCACCCGGTGAGTTCCGGTCCAGCGCCGTCGGCGGCCTTGATCTCGGCCCGCACGGCGCTGACCAGTTCGGTGATCACGTGTCGTGCGTCACCGACGATCGGCACGTCGACCTGGCGGTTCTTGCCGATCTCGGCCGGGTCGATGTCGGCATGCACCACGGTGGCGTCGGGCGCGAACGAGTCGAGCCTGCCGGTCACCCGGTCGTCGAACCGGGCACCGAGCGCGACGATCAGGTCGGAACGCTGCAACGCGTACACCGCGCCGACCGTGCCGTGCATGCCCGGCATGCCCAGGTGCTGCGGGTGGCTGTCCGGGAACGCGCCGCGGGCCATCAGGGTGGTGACCACGGGGATGCCGGTCAGTTCGGCGAGTTCGGCCAGCGCCTCGGTCGCGTGCGCCTTGAGCACGCCGCCGCCGACGTACAGCACCGGGCGGCGGGCCGTGCGCATCAGCCGCGCGGCCTCCCGGATCTGCTTGCCGTGCGGGTGCGTGGTCGGGTGGTAGCCGGGCAGGTCGAGCGCGGGTGGCCAGGCGAACGTGGTGGAGGCGGTCAGGATGTCCTTGGGGATGTCGACCAGCACCGGGCCGGGACGGCCGGACAGCGCCAGGTGGAACGCCTCGGCAACCACCCGGGGAATGTCCGCCGCGTCGGTGACCAGGTAGTTGTGCTTGATGATCGGCAGCGTGATGCCGCAGATGTCCGCTTCCTGGAAGGCGTCGGTGCCGATCAGCGCCGTGGTCTGCTGACCGGTGATGGCGACCATCGGCACCGAGTCCATGTACGCGTCGGCGATCGGCGTCACCAGGTTCGTGGCGCCCGGGCCGGAGGTGGCCATGCAGACGCCGACCCGACCGGTGGCCTGCGCGTACCCCTCGGCGGCATGGCCGGCGCCCTGCTCGTGCCGTACCAGGATGTGCCGGATCCTGGTCGAGTCGAAGAGCGGGTCGTAGGCCGGCAGGATCGTGCCACCCGGAATGCCGAACACGACCTCGGTGTCGAGCGCCTCCAGGGTCGCGATCAACGCCTGCGCGCCGCTCATCGGGGTGTCGCCGCCGGCGGCGGCCGGACGGGCCGGGGGCTGGCCGGGCGGGCTTGGGACGGGGCCTGTCGCGGGTTTCGTCATGGCAGTCCGATCCGGGTTGAAGATCGAGTATTGGTCACGGGAGATCGGCGTGCTTCGGGCCACTTGCCCGGCGTGGCCGCGGTCCGGCTGCGCCAGGGCAAAAAGAAGGCCCGCGTGCCACACGCACACAGGCCGCGCACCGTCACCTGGTGACGGGGCGCTACGTAAGTACTACGAGGATGTGACGACTCGACTGCATGGACCTACTCTGACGCATCCCGCCGCGCTCGTCAACCTGTCCCACATCGTGGTTCACGCCACTTCTTAAAACACAGACCCGCAGGCAGTGCCCTCAGGCAACCTGAGTAAAGGTTAAGTCAGATGTCCCGCTTAATGGACGCATGAGGGCGGTCCAGATGTTGCTCCGGCGGTCCGCGTGCCAGACTGGCAGCCATGCCTGAACTGAGGTCTCGCACGTCCACGCACGGACGCAACATGGCCGGCGCCCGCGCCCTGTGGCGGGCCACCGGGATGGGCGACGGTGACTTCGGCAAGCCGATCGTCGCGGTCGCCAACAGCTTCACCCAGTTCGTACCGGGTCACGTGCACCTCAAGGACCTCGGACAACTGGTTGCCGGAGCCGTCGCGGAAGCCGGCGGAGTGGCCAAGGAGTTCAACACCATCGCCGTCGACGACGGCATCGCGATGGGACACGGCGGCATGCTGTACTCGCTGCCCAGTCGCGAACTGATCGCCGACGCGGTCGAGTACATGGTGAACGCGCACTGCGCCGACGCCCTGGTGTGCATCTCCAACTGCGACAAGATCACCCCGGGCATGCTGATCGCCGCGATGCGGCTCAACATCCCGACCGTGTTCGTGTCCGGCGGGCCGATGGAGGCCGGCAAGACGGTCGCCATCGAGGGCATCGTGCACGACAAGATCGACCTCATCGACGCGATGACCGCCTCGGCCAACGACGCCGTCACCGACGACCAGCTCGACTCGATCGAGCGCTCCGCGTGCCCGACCTGCGGTTCCTGTTCCGGCATGTTCACCGCCAACTCGATGAACTGCCTGACCGAGGCGATGGGGCTGGCCCTGCCCGGCAACGGCTCGACGCTCGCCACCCACGCCGCGCGGCGGGCCCTGTTCGAACGGGCCGGCCGCACCGTGGTGGACCTGGCCAACCGGCACTACGGCAAGGACGACCACTCCGTACTCCCCCGCGTCATCGCCGGCCGCAAGGCCTTCGAGAACGCGATGGCGCTGGACGTGGCGATGGGCGGATCCACCAACACGGTGCTGCACCTGCTGGCCGCCGCCCGCGAGGCGGAGCTGGACTTCCACGTCACCGACATCGACGAGATCTCCCGCCGGGTGCCGTGTGTGGCGAAGGTCGCACCGAGCCCGGCCGGGCCGGGAAAGATCTTCCATATGGAGGACGTGCACCGGGCCGGCGGGATCCCCGCGATCCTGGGCGAACTGGACCGCGGCGGGCTGCTGCACCGCGACGTGACCACCGTGCACTCCGCCTCCCTGGAGGAATGGCTGGCGCACTGGGACATCCGGCGGCCGGAGCCCGCGCCGGAGGCCGTCGAGCTGTACCACGCGGCGCCCGGCGGAGTGCGTACCACCGAGCCGTTCTCCACCGACAACCGCTGGGACCGGCTGGACACCGACGCCGAGAACGGCTGCATCCGGTCGGTCGAGCACGCGTACACCGCCGACGGCGGCCTCGCCGTACTGCACGGCAACCTCGCCGTGGACGGCTGCGTGGTCAAGACCGCCGGCGTGCCCGAGGAGGTGTGGGTGTTCCGCGGCCCGGCCAAGGTCTACGAGTCCCAGGAACAGGCCGTCGAGGGCATCCTGAACAAGTCGATCGTGCCCGGCGACGTGGTGGTGATCCGCTACGAGGGTCCCAAGGGCGGACCCGGCATGCAGGAGATGCTGCATCCGACGTCCTTCCTGAAGGGCCGCGGCCTGGGCAAGGCGTGCGCGCTGGTCACCGACGGCCGGTTCTCCGGCGGCACCAGCGGCCTGTCCATCGGGCACATCTCGCCCGAAGCGGCCGGCGGCGGCCTGATCTCCCTGGTCGAGGACGGCGACGAGATCGCCATCAACATCCCGGAGCGGTCCCTGCAGCTCATGGTGGACGACGCCGAGCTGGACCGGCGGCGCGCCGTGCAGGAGGCACGGGAACGCCCGTACTCGCCGGTGGACCGGACCCGCACGGTGTCCGCGGCGCTGCGCGCGTACGCGGCCATGGCCACGGCCGCCAGCGACGGCGCGTACCGCGACGTGGACCAGCTTCCGGGCGCGCGCCGGTAACCCGCCGGAGCAGTCGGCCACCGGAGCAGCGCGACGCTGGGCGCCGCGACCCGTCACGCCCCGCCCCGCCCCGCCCCGCCCCGATCGTGGGCGGTCGCTGCGGTACGCGGCCGCCGGGTGCGGCGCCCCGACCGTGCGCGGGTGTCGGTCAGCCGCCCGCCACCGAGGGAATGATCTGTACCTCGGTGTCCCGGCCCAGCATGGTGTCGAGGCCGGCGAGGACGCGACACTCCTCGCCGTCGACGTAGAGATTGACGTAGCGGCGCAGACAGCCGTGCTCGTCGCGGAGCCGACGCTCCAGCCTCGGATGCGCCCTGCCGAGCACGTCGAGCGCGGTCCGCAGGGTGGCCTGGTCGGGCAGCTCAAGGCGGAGCCGGGCCGCGCCACCCGCGTCGCCCCGCAGTACACCCGGCAACAGCACCGTCAGCATGTCGGCTCAGCCCACCACGGCGGCCCGCACGCACAGCACGTCGGGCAGGTGGGCGGCGATCCGCTGCCAGCTGTCTCCCTCGTCGTTGCTGCCGTAGACCTCGCCGGAACGGGTGCCGAAGTAGATCCCGGCCGGGTCGGCGTCGTCGGTGCTCATCGCGTCGCGCAGGACCACCGTGTGGAAGCCCTCCTGCGGCAGGCCCCGGGACAGCGCGGTCCAGTTCTCCCCGGCGTCGTCGCTGCGGAAGACCCGGCACCGGCCGTCCGGCGGCATCCGGTACGAGTCGGCGACCAGGGGGAAGGTGTAGACCACACCGGGCCGGTGCGGATGCGACACCATCGGGAACCCGAAGTCGCTCGGCAGGCCGGCGGCGATGGAGGTCCACCGGCCGCCTCCGTCGTCGCTGCGGTAGACGCCGCCGTGGTTCTGCGCGAACAGCTGCTCGGGCCGCTGCGGATGCTGGGAGACCTTGTGCACGCACTGCCCGAACTCGGGGAACGGGTCGGGCATGAAGCCCACCCTGATGCCGTTGTTGGCGGCCCGCCAGCTGGTGCCGCCGTCGGTGCTGCGGTAGACGCCGCCGGTGGACATGGCCACGGTGACCCGGGTGGGGTCGCTGGGGTGCGGCAGCACGGTGTGCACCGCCTTGCCTCCGAAGCCCGGCGTCCACTCCGGGCGGTGCGGGTGGTCCCACAGGCCGCGGACCAGCGCGAAGCTGCGGCCACCGTCCTCGGAGCGGAACAGCGCCGAGGGTTCCACTCCCGCGTACACCACGTCGGGCTGGTCGGCCGGGCCGGGCGCGAGCTGCCAGACGCGGGCCAGTGACTCGCCGGTGTCCTCGGGGAACGAGACCGGCGCGTGGTCCGGCTCCTGCCAGCTGGCCCCGAGGTCGTCGCTGACCGCGACGCTCGGACCGAAGTGTTCGCTGGTCATGCCGATCAGCAGGCGCGGCCGGGCGGGCCGGATGTCGATGCCGATCGCGTACACGTCGGTCATCGCGAAGTGCGGGCCGGTGACCTGCCAGGCGGACCGGTCGGCGCTGGTGGCGAGGAACAGGCCCTTGCCGGTGCCGACCGCCAGCAGCACGGTGCCCGCGGCCACCTCGCCCCCGGGGGCTCCGGCCCGGGCCCGTTCGTCGCCGGAACTCGCTGTCGAAGCACTGCCTGTCGCCGTCATCATCGGCCTCCGTCCCGCCACGCCCGGGCGGGCGCGTGCGTCCCGAGCCCCTCCGGGCCGACCCGTGGGGTGGATGGAAGGCCAGTATGCGACGGGGGTACGACATCGCGGGGCGGTACGGGCCGACCCGGAGGGGGCGGGTCGGCCCGCACGCCGTCGTGGCCGCGGACCGGTGTCGGGGCTGCGGACCCGACACCTCACCCGGCCGGTCGGGAGACCCGACCGTGCGGCGCGGCGGGACGAGGGGTCCCACGCCGCGACCGCAACACGCTGTGCAGGCAACTCGATACTGCCTGGTGTGCGGCACGCGCGGAACACCCGACGATGGCGGGATGGTGCCGGCGGCGGCATCCCGCCCCGGCGCTGGTAGAGAGAGAATCCGTCTGGGGAGGCGACACATGTTCGAGGCACTGGGTCTGTCCGCCGAGGCGGAGGCACTCTATCTGGATCTGCTGGACCAGCCGGGCACCGTGCCCGCCGCGCTGGTCACCGCGGACCGCTCGGCCGACGCGGTCGGCGCCGCCGTGTCCGAACTGCGTGAGCTGGGCCTGCTGCTGCCCGACCCGCGGTGCACGGCCGTGGCGCCGGACCTCGCGGTCGAGCTGCTCGCCCGAAGACAGGAGGAGCGGCTGCGGCGGGCCCGCGCCGCGGTCGAGCCGCTGCTCACCCGGTACCGGCGCCCCGACGGGCGGACCGACCCGATCGAGATGATCAGCGGGACCGAACAGGTGGCCCTGCGTTACGAGCAGCTGCTCCGCTGCGCCAGGCACGAGATCCTCGGCTTCGACAAGCCGCCGTACGTCCGGCCCGTGCGCGACCTCGCCATGGAGCTGGCGGGGCTGGACCGGCGGGTCAGGTTCCGCGCCGTCTACGCGCGCCCGTCGCTGGCCGTACCCGGTCGGCTCAGCGACGTCGACACGCTGCGGACCGCCGGCGAGCAGGCCCGGATCCTGCCCGACGTGCCGTTCAAGCTGCTCATCGTCGACCGGCGGTGGGCGATGGTGCCCGAGTCGGAGGGCAGCGAGTCGGAACGGGCCATCGTGGTACGCCCGTGCTCGCTGTTCGACGCGCTCCTCGCCACGTTCGACATGTGCTGGGCGCGCGCGGTGCCGTTCGGCGGCGCCGAGACCTCCGACGACGACACCAGCCTGTCGGAGTCGGACCGGCAGATGCTGTCGCTGCTGGCCACGGGGCTGACCGACGAACGGGTCGCCGCGCACCTCGGTCTGGGCCTGCGCACGGTGCAACGCCGGGTGCGCAAGCTGATGGACCGGCTCGGCGCCGGCAACCGGTTCCAGGCCGGATTGCAGGCGGCCCGCGGCGGCCTGCTCTGAGCCCGGCCCGCGGTGAGCGGCGCGGCGGTGCCCGGTCAGGAGGTGATGATCGGCCCGTCGCCGTCCGAGCCGGCGTCGCAGAACGCCTCGACGTGCTCGGCCGGTACCGGCCGGCTGAACAGGTACCCCTGGGCGAACCCGCAGCCCGCCGCCCGCAACGCGGTCAGCTGCTCCTCGGTCTCCACGCCCTCGGCGACGACCAGCATGCCGAGCCGCTGACCCAGCCGTACCACCACGTCGGTCAGCGGTGCGACCGAGTTGTCCTGACCGGTCGCCGGCTCCGCGACCAACGCGCGGTCCACCTTCAACACGTCGATCGGCAGCCGACGCAGGTACGTCAGGGACGCGTGCCCGGAGCCGAAGTCGTCCAGCGCGGTGCGTACGCCGAGCGAGCGCAGCCCCGCGAGCCGGGTCACGGCGTGCTGCACGTCGCGTACCACGATCGCCTCGGTGACCTCCACGATCAGCCGGTTCGGCGGGATCTCGTACGCGTCGAGGACCGCGGCGACCTGGGCGACGAAGTCCGGCTGGTAGAGCTGTGCGGCCGACAGGTTGACCGCGACCTGCAGGTCGCGCCCCTCGGCCAGCCACGCCGACAGGCGCCGGCAGGCCTGGTGCAGGACCCAGCCGCCGATGTCGGCGATGAGCCCCGCCGCCTCGGCGATGGGCACGAACTCGCTCGGCGGTACCGTGCCGAGCTGCGGGTGCCGCCAGCGCAGCAGCGCCTCCACCGCCACCGCACGCCGGTCGGTCACCGAGACGATCGGCTGGTAGACGAGGTCGAGTTCACCGCGCTGGTCCGCGCCGCGCAGCTCCCCCTCCAGCAGGCCGCGGCGCAGCAGCTGGAACTCCAGCGTCTCGTCGTAGCGTTCGACCCGGCCCTGACCGCGCTGCCGGGCCCGGCGCATGGCGAGGTCGGCGCCGGCCAGCATCTCGTCCGGCGTGGCGCCGGGGGCGAACTCCGCGATGCCGATGTTCGCGGACAGCAGCGTGCGTCCGCCGGCAAGTTCGTACGGTTCGGCGAGCGCGGTCAGTAGGCGGGTGGCCCGGGTCCGCGCGGCGTTCTGCGACTCGCCGGTGAGTACGGCGAACTCGTCGCCGCCCAGCCGGGCGGCGACGTGGTCGGGTGCCAGCCCGTCCCGCAGCCGGCGCGCCACCTCGACGAGGACCGCGTCGCCGACCTCGTGGCCGAACCCGTCGTTGACGGCCTTCAGGCCGTCCAGGTCGATCACCATCACACTGCCCCGCCAGGCGTCCGGGCCGGGCCGTTCCCGCAGCTCGGCCAGGGCCCGCAGCAGCGCCCGCCGGTTCGGCAGCCCGGTCAGCGGGTCCGTGAAGGCCATCCGGTGCAGGGTGCGTTCCATCTCCCGACGGTCGCCGACGTCCCGGATGTGCACGACGAGCCCGGCGACGCTCGGCTCGGAGCGGTGGTCGACAGCGGTCGACTCGGTGTGCCGCCAACGGCCGAACCCGTCCCGGATCCGGGCCGCGGCGAGTACCGGCCGGTCCGGCGGGTCGATCAGCAGGCCCCGCAGCTGTTCGGCCAGGCCCGGCGCGTCCTCGTGGTGGAACAGCGAGCTGAACAACCGGCCCAGCACCTCGGCGTCGGACAGGCCGAGCTGGCGGGCCGCCGCCGGCGACTGCCAGCGCACGACCAGGCGCTCGTCCAGCAGCATGGTCACGTCGCTCGACCCGGCCACGATGGACCG
This sequence comes from Actinocatenispora sp., assembly GCA_049582705.1. GTDB lineage: Bacteria > Actinomycetota > Actinomycetes > Mycobacteriales > Micromonosporaceae > Actinocatenispora. The sequence continues at coordinate 2,484 of JBAUUM010000865.1, read as the reverse complement.
GAAGCGCGCCTCCTGCCGGGCCAGTTCGCCCGCGTAGCGGCGCACGTCGAAGACCGCGAAGATCTCCCGCACGGCGACCGCGACCACCACGAGTACGCCCAGCCCGGCGCTGTAACTGCCGAACGCGCCGACCGTGACCAGGTGGTACACCGCACCCACCACGGCCAGAGCCACCGGCACCGACAGCAGCGGCATGCCGGCGAACGTGCCGGTCTCCTCGGACGGGTGCGGCACCGCGGTGCGTACCCCGTTGTGCCGGGCGCCGAGCCAGAGCACCACCGGGCCGAGCACCGGCCCGGCCAGCGCGCCCAGCAGGTACGCCGGGTCGGCCCCGACCAGGAGCAGGACCAGCAGCAACGCCTGACCGCTCAGCGCCAGCATGACGCCACCGCCGCAGAACATCGCCGAGCGCCGGTACCGGAAGGCGCGCAGCGAGATCAGCGCGGCGCAGGTCAGCGCGCCGGACGCGATGAGCCAGACGACCACGGCCAGCAACGCCCGGGAGCCCACCGGCCCGGGGCCGCTGCCGGCCAGCGGCACGATGACCAGCAGCCAGGCCGCGAAGAACAGGCTGATGCCGATCCCGAAGCCGTCCAGCAGGCGACGCAGCCGGGCCCGCCAGCTCGCCGTGGTGCCGGGCAGTAACAGCAGGCCCAGCAGGTGCAGTACGGCGGACGCGGTGAAGCCGCCGGTGAGCGCGCGGACGGCCCAGTCGGGCGGCAGCAGGCTGGCGCTGACGATGCCGACCGAACCGCTGAGCACGCCCATGCCCAGGAAGCCGGCACCACGGCAGGCGCCGTGCGGCAGTACCAGGGCGAGGTGGACCAGCAGCACCGTGAACGCGAGGCCCGTCGCACCGGCGCTCACCACCAGCGCGGCCCGGACCGGGATGACCCCGGCGAGCACGGCGCCCGCTGCCCACAGGTACAGGGCGGGCACGCTGATCACGAGCACCCGTGCCAACGGATGCCAGGCGTCGTGCCGGAGCACTCGCGAGACAGCCGTCATGTATCGCGATCCTCTCCCAGCGAGGTCCAGTATCGCCCGTCACGCGTGCCACGTACGCCGCTGCGCGACTCGGACGGTACCGGCCCTGGTCGGGTGATATACACCAACGTCTGGAATAACGACCGACCGGTCGACCGGTTCCGGTCGACCGCGATTGGTCGTACCAGGGCCGCTGCCGTGGGGTGCCGGTCGGGTGGGAGCATGGAACCGTGTCGGACGAGCTGACTGCGAAATTCCGCTACAACGCCGCCCTCGCGATCGCGGCGTTCGTGGCGCTCTGCGGGGCGGTTCCGCTGGCCGCGAGCCGGTGGTACCTGAGCGTGGTTCTGCTCGTGCCGCTCGCCGTGGTCCTCTGGGGCTGGCGGGCGGGTGTCGACGTGCGCGCCGGGGCCATGGTCGTCCGCTGGGCCGTCGGTGGTCGCCGGATCGACGCGGACGAGGTCACCGGCTTCACCATCACCCGGCGCTCGGTGCACGCGGTGCTGACCGACGACCGGACCGTGTGGCTGCCCGCGGTGCCGGGGACCCGGGTTCCGGTCCTCACCGAGGCCCTGGGGCTCCAGGTCACCGCCGGACCGGCGGACGGGGCCGACACCGCCGACGCCGCTCAGGCCGACGCCGCTCAGGCCGACCCGACCGGCACCGGGCCGGTCGACCCCGGGGACGCCACGGACGGGTCCACCGGCACGGCCGAGAACAGCACGGCCGAGAACAGCACGGCCGAGAACAGCACGGCTGAGAACGGCACGAATGCGGACGACACGGATGCGGACCGCGGCCACTCGGCCGACGACGAGACCGTGCCGACAACGCCCGGGACGCAGCGCACCGGAGCCTGACCGCGGACCCGGCCCGCGCATCAGCCGGGCCCGTCCGGCGGTACCAGCACCAGCCGCCCCCGCGCGGGAGCCGGCTCGGCGCCCGCCATGATCCGGTGCGCGCGGGCCGCCTCGGCGAACGGCAGTACCGCCCCGATCCGGACCACCGGCGGTCGGCCCGACGCCAGCAGACGGTTCACCCCGACGGCAGCGGCCGCCAGGTCGTCGGTGCCGGCGTTGCTGATGGCGAAGCCGTGCAGGCTCACGTCCCGGGTGTAGAAGGCACCCACCGGCAACTCGGTGGCGGCCGCTCCGGCCAGTCCGGACAACAGCACGACCCGGCCACCGACCGCCATCCTCGGCACGGCGCCGGGCAGGTCGTGCCGGCCGGACGTCTCGACCCACAGGTCCACCCCGTCCGGCGCGAACTCCTCGACCATCGCGTAGCCGTCGCCGGCGGTGAGGGTCCGGTAGTCGACCACCCGTCCGGCCCCGTGCCCCCGGCACCAGTCGGTGTCGGACGGCCGCGCGCTGACCACGACCCGCGCTCCCGCGTCGGCCGCCAGCCGGGTCAGCGCCGTACCGACGCTGCCGGCGCCGCCGCCGACGAAGACCGTTCCGCCGGCGACCAGCCGGCCGTGCCGGTGCAGCGCCAACC